>CABGHG010000043.1 GCA_902158735.1 Candidatus Methanolliviera sp. GoM_oil | reverse complement strand
GGTAAGGGTGTTTCGCAGGGATTTGGAACTGTAACTGTAAAGGAGTCTTGACCGGTAGCAGTCAGGATCTTTGTCTGTATGGAGATTTTAGTTAGACAGATCTGTAATTGACGGGGTTTTCTGGCAGTCAAGAAGATAATCGACCCGAAACCACTCTTTCATGTACAAGACTCGAAAAAAGAGGAGCGTGTATCATGCAGCTTGTAATCAACACTCGTGGATCCTACCTCAGAAAAAATGGCAATTGTTTTCGTGTAAAGACGGATGATAAGGTCTTCGAGGTATCTGCCAATAAGGTGGAGAGCATATTGATCACAACTTCCGCATATATCTCCACTGATGCGATCAAATTTGCAGTTGAGAAGAACATCGATATCGTCTTTCTCGATTTCTACGGTGATCCCTATGGGCGGGTTTGGCACTCCAAACTTGGAAGTACGACGCTGATCCGGAGAAGACAGCTCGAGATGTATGATAGGAGAGAGGGTCTGGATATTGTAAAGAGATGGAGCATTGAGAAGATAGATAATCAGATAGAACTGTTAAAGAGATTAAAACAGACCAGAACAAAGGAAAAAGAACAGCTGGAAGGATATATAACCAGAATAGAACAAATGAGAGATGAATTAATGGAGATAGAGGGATCAATCGATGAAAAGAGGCAGAGAATCTTGGGCTTCGAGGGAATGTCATCAAAGATCTACTTTGAGGCGGTGAATCTCATCATGCCGGGCGACTGGAAGTTCGATGGTAGAAGCAGGCAACCCGCCAAAGATGCGTTTAACTGCATGTTGAACTATGGATACGGCGTTCTATATTCGATGGTGGAGAAGGCGTGTATCATCGCAGGATTGGACCCTTATGTTGGATTTCTGCATACAGACAACTACAATAAGAAGTCATTCGTCTTTGACGTGATCGAGATATTCAGAACCTACGTGGACGAAACCGTGATCTTTCTTTTTACAAAACGGAAGGTTAAAAGCGTGTATTTTGACGAAATTAAGGGTGGACTGTCGCTAAATAAAGAGGGAAAAGCTGTACTCATCGAGGCGCTTAATCAAACATTCGAAAAGAGTGTGAAGTATAAGGGCAGGAAGATAAAGATAAGAGATACCCTCCAATTTAGGTTGCACGAGATCGCAAATGAATTTATAAAAAAGGGTGGTTAGATGCTCGTATGGGCAATATACGATATATCCAACGATAGAAAGAGGAGCAAAGTATCGAAGATATGTAAGAATTATGGCTTGTACCGTGTTCAGAAGAGTGCCTTTCTCGGAACACTCAATCGGAACGAATGGGATTCGCTGGCGCTCGAGTGTGAGGAAAATGTCGAAGAAGACGACGCCCTTTATATCTTTCCCGTCTGCGATGAATGTTTCAAGAAGATAAAACTGATAGGGAAAGGATTTGATAAGAAATTGGTGAGAGATGAATTGGGTGTAAAATTCATCTGACAGATTTCAAGGGTGATTGAAAGATGAAGACGGATGAGACGAGCATCATGATCTCGGACGTGATCGAATATCTCTTTTGTCCGAGGTTCATCTATTTTATGTATTGCCTGGACATACCGCAGTATGAAGAGAAGAGATACAAGGTTTTGAAAGGGCGAGAATTACACGAAACGAGAGAGAAGGTGAATAAGAATTACGTGAGAAGAAAACTGCATTGCATAAAGAAGGAGAGTGCGGTCTATCTTGCTTCTCCAAAGTACCACATCAGAGGAGTCGTGGATGAGGTCTTATTCTTAGAAGATGGTACTGCATCACCGTTGGATTATAAGTTTGCAGAGTTCAAGGATAAATTGTTCAGAACGCATAAGTATCAATCGGCATTATACGCGTTGATGATCGCGGATACGTATAAGGTAAAGGTTGATAGGGGTTTTATCTGCTATACGAGAAGCAATAACTTGGTAAAGGAGATTGAATTTAAGGAGGGGGATTTTAAGAAGGCGGTGGAGATGGTAGATGAAATATTGGAGATCATTCAGAAAGGCTTTTATCCAAAGGGGACAAGTTATAAGGCGAAGTGTGTGGATTGCACGTATAGGAATATTTGTGTGTGATGGGGGGGATAATGGATGTTAAGAATACAGCAGTATCATGCTTGGTGGTTTGGATGATTGAGGCGATAAGAAGGATTGGGGAGTATGCACTCGGTAAGGAGGGGAAAAGCCTTGATAATCCTTTGGATATTTTGGTGGATGACCCTACAAATAGATACACGGAGAACATATTATTTATCGTTCTCGAAAGTGGAAAAGATGGGTTTGAGTATAAAGGTGTAAATATCGAAGAATATTCCAAAGATAAACTGGGAAGATACGCATATAAAAAAGGTGCCCCAAATGGTCCGGATATAACGCCAACATCGATGATTACTACAGTTGAATCTACATTTGTTAGAACCAAGTTTTTACCGTGGTTTAAAAAGTATGATAAACTCGGATCAAATGAAGGTGATAATTTCTTAGTAAAGATAGGTAGATGTATTAGACAAAATAAAGAAGAGATTTTAAATGATCTAAAAGACAACCACAAGCAGGATAAAGGGAATAACGTTGTTAGTTTGAAGATTGAAAACAAATATCTTGGGGATTATGACGTATTTCGAAAAATCTTAGTTGATAGAGCAAAGGAAAACTTTTATTCAAAGTATGGGAAAAAATCATTATCAGAAAATCAGATATGTTCGGTCTGTAACCAAAAAAGGGGTGAGGTTTATGGTTTTGTAGACACATACAAATTTTATACAGTCGATAAACGTGGATTTGTGACTGGAGGTTTTCATCAAGAGGATGCATGGAAAAACTATCCTGTATGTTTAAACTGCGCCTTGACTCTTGAAGCAGGTAAGAAGTATCTGGGAAATAGTATGAATTTTAATTTTTATGGATTCAGATACCTCTTAATTCCTAAATCTGTGAATACACTAGATAAAGAAACAAGAAAGGATGTTTTTAAGACAATAGAAGAGCAAAAAGATCCTAAGTTTAGGAAAGATGAAATAAAACATTTAACTGATGCTGAAGATGAAGTATTGGAATTGATGAGCAAACAAAAAAATTATTTTGATCTCAATTTTATGTTTTATGATGCACCAAAAGGTTATAATGGTTCTGTTTTTAATATTCTGCTTTATATTGAGGATATTTTACCTTCTAGATTAAGGACATTATTTGATGCCAAAAAAGATGTTGATAAAATTAAAATTTTTAAGGAGTGTATGGTTCCGATATTCGAGAATAAAAAGAGAACAGGTGAAAGACCATTAGAATTTAATTTTGGCATCTTGCGAGATTTTTTCTATGATTACACGAATAAAAGGTGGGTTAGCAAAAAATACTTTTTGGACATTGTAAACAAAATTTTCACAAACAAGCCAATAGACTATAATTTCCTGATGAGTTTCATTATGCAGAGAATACGGGGTGATTTTATAAATGACAATCCCACTAAAATATCAACATTAAAAGGTTTTATGCTCTTAAAGTATTTAAGCATCTTAGGGATAATAAAACTTAGGGGGCGGAGAGGGATGAATAATAAAGAAACAGAAGAGAATTGGGAAATGTTTGAAGGGATGGCATCAGGTGAAAGAGAGGAGATAAGCCAAAAGATTAGTTATTTCTTCAGTAAGTTCGGGGAGTTCTTTGATAGCGAGGCAAAGAAGGCAGTATTTCTGGACGGTGTATTAACACAATTTTTATTAAATATCCAATACCAGGAAAGAGGGGCAACACCATTTAGAATTAAACTAAAAGGATTAAAACTTGATGAAAAACAAGTTAAAAAACTTCTGCCAGAAATACAAAATAAGTTAGAGGAATACAGTAAAAATTATTATCGAACTCTGGAATCAATAATTTCAAAGTATTTCATTTCGGCAGGAAATGGATGGAAGATGCCAAATGACGAAATAAGCTTTTATTTTGTGCTTGGAATGAATCTTTCTTATATCTTTAAAACAAAGAAAGAAAGTAGTGATGGAGGTGAAAAGAATGAGTGAAACGATAAAAAACAGGTCGGAAATCGTATTTTTATACGATATAAAGGATGCAAATCCCAATGGTGATCCATTGGATGGGAATAAGCCAAGAATAGATGAAGAAACGGGGATAAACATAGTAACTGATGTCAGATTGAAGAGAACTATAAGGGATTATTTGATGAACTTTAAAGAGGAAGAAATATTTGTTAGGGAAATAACAGATGAAGCGGGCAAAATACAAGACGCTAAACTAAGAGCAAAGGATTTTCTAAAAGATGTGGATAATATAGGGAATAAAGGATTTAATGAACAGAAAAACATAATTAAAGAAAAAATAGTTAACGACTGCATTGATGTCCGATTGTTCGGTGCTACAATACCTCTCGATTTATCAATAAAAGAGGGAAATAAATCAAAAAATGTTACCGGGTCAATAACCCTAACTGGTCCCGTCCAGTTTAGAATGGGAAGGTCACTTCATAAAGTTGAATTGAAGCATATTAAGGGAACCGGTGCATTCGCTTCTAAATCTGGAGCAACGCAAAAAACATTCAGAGAAGAGGACATTTTACCATACTCTTTAATCAGTTTTTATGGTATTATCAATGAAAATGCGGCACAACATACACATCTCACCGAAGACGATGTAACCTTACTTTTAGACGGGATGTGGAATGGAAGTAAAAATTTAATTTCAAGAAGTAAAGCAGGGCAGATGCCGAGATTACTCTTAAAAGTAAATTACAAAGAAAAAAACTATCATATTGGTGATCTGGATAAGATGATTAAAATAAAGCCAGAAAAAGAAAAAAGAGAGGAGGAAATTAGAGATATCTCAGACGTTGAATTAGATGCAAGTGAATTAGTTCAAACATTGAACAAAAACAAGGATAAAATCGAAAGTATTGATGTGAAAGTTGATGATAGAGTTAATATTGATTTTAGAGGTTTAGACGAGAGTATAACCCAAAATAAGATATCGTCCGAGTGAGTAAAGTATGGAGCAAGAGCGAACGATAAAACATGTGTTGATATTCGATATTTGGGGAGATTACGCACATTTCAGGCGATTTTATACTACCACCTCTCCTCTTACATTCCCTATTCCCCCGCGAACTGCGTTATGCGGTTTAATCGCAGCTATAATTGGAAAGGAGAAAGAATATAATGAATATTTAAAATATTTCGCACTAAACGAGGCTTCAATTGGTTTAAGATTGCTCAATCCGGTAAAGAAGGTGATGATTGCAGAGAATTTGATACACACGAAAAATGCAAAGGGACCGGGGATGAACTTGATAACAGAGCGAACGCAGATAAACTTCGAGTTTCTGAAAGATCAGAAGTATAGAATTTATTTCCATCATGTAGATGAAGATATTTATCAAGAACTGAAAGAAAACTTAATAAGTCACAAATCAGTATATACCCCATGTCTTGGTTTAAGCGAGAATATAGCAAATTTTGAGTTTATAGGTGAATTTAAAGTCAAATCTGAAACTACTGGAGGCTATATCCAAATTAATTCCGTTTTGCCAACTGAAAAAATTGCGGAGAAACAAGGTATAAATTTTAATCTTGAAGGCGAGTATTTTTCGATAAGAGTCCCAATAGAACTAAATTTAGATAGGGTTGTTACAAAATACGGTGATATCTTTTTTGAAAGAACAGGTGAGCCTGTAGAAGCTAAACTAATAAGTCCTTACTGGAGGATAGATCATACGGATGGAACAAGTGAAAACTTCCTTTTTATTGAATGATCTCAAATCGCATCCAAATAGGCTTTTAAAAGACCATCTGTTTAACGTTGGAAAATGTTGTAAGGATATTTTATCATCAAAAAAACTAAACATAGAGGAATATATCGATTCCGCCACACTTCAAGATGTTGCTTACCTAATTGGTGTGACCCACGACTTCGGTAAGGCTACTTCTTATTTTCAAGATTATATAAGCGAGAAAGATGAAAAAAAGAGAGCAAAACTAAAAAACAAACCAGAGACCCATCATGGATTTGTTTCGTCCATTTTCATATATTATGCCATAAGGGAGTACCTACAGACCAAAAACTTGATAGATAAAAAATATTACGAATACCTGCCAATAATTGGTTTTTTAGTCGTAAAGCGGCATCACGGAAATTTACACAATGCCGATGATGAAGTTATTTTTGATGAAAAAGATGATGAGATTTTAGAGAAACAGATTAAATCCGTTAATTTTGGAGAATTAAACAAAATTTATGGTTTTTTATTATCAGAGATAAATCCAGAGATAAATCTTGATTGTAATATTATCAAGGATAAAATTTTACATTCAGAACCTGTTAGTATTTATGGTAAACAGAAGTTTCAAAAAGATTATGTAAGAGAGCTATCGAGAAAAGAGAAGAAGCGAATCCGTAACATAGATGAGGAACATACCTTATTATTTTACTTCATAACTCTGTTGCTATATTCAATACTTCTGGACGCAGATAAAACAGATGCTGCTAATTTAGAAAAGATAAAGCGAATTAATATAAATGAAAATATCGTTAATGAATATAAGGAATTTAAATTTAGCGACGAAGAAGATAAAAATAAGAAGATAAACGAGATGCGAAATAAGATTTATGAAGAAGTTCTATCAAATGTAGACTGCATAAATTTGGATAAAGATAAGATATTGTCATTAAATGTTCCAACAGGTACAGGTAAAACCCTTACAGCATTATCCTTTGCACTAAAATTAAAAAATAGAATAGAAAGCGAAAGAGGGTATAAACCGAGGATAATATATTCTTTGCCATTTCTGAGCATTATAGATCAAAATTTTGATGTTTTTGAAGATGTTTTTAAGACAGTTAATAAAGAAAATCCAACTTCGGATATACTCCTAAAACATCATCACCTATCAGATATAGCTTACACAAGAAAAGAAGATGAATTTGAGAATGTAGATAAAGACATTGGTAAAGACCTTCTTTTAATTGAAGGCTGGAACTCTGAGATTATTGTTACAACCTTCATTCAATTTTTTCATTCATTGATATCCAATAGAAACAGAGCAATAAGAAAAATTCATAATATCACAAATAGTATTGTTATTTTAGATGAAGTTCAGGCGATACCGCATAAATATTGGCTACTGCTGAATAGAACAATAAAATTTTTTGCAGAACAGTTTAATACATATTTAATATTTATCACTGCCACACAACCGTTAATTTTTGATGAGACAAAGAAGGAGATGAGTCCATTAGTAGAAAATAAGGGCAAATATTTCAACTCTCTAAATAGGATGAAGTTGATAACAAATTTAGAACCTGTTTGTCTTGAGGATTTCAGAGATATATTGAAGGAAGACATAATACAAAACAGCGATAAAGATTTTTTAGTCGTTTTAAATACGATTAGATCCTCGAAAGATATTTATGACTTTGTTACGAGACTAAATATCAAGAATGTTGAACTTTACTACCTTTCAACGAATATAATCCCAAAAGAGAGATTAATAAGAATTAAAAAAATAAAAGAGAAAAGCGCAACAAGGAGTATTATTGTCAGCACTCAACTTATCGAGGCAGGGGTGGATATAGATGCAGACATTGTTTATCGAGATTTTGCACCACTGGATTCAATAAACCAAGTCTCTGGCAGGTGCAATAGAAATTTTGGAGATAAACAGGGCATCGTTAAACTTTTTATTTTGAAAGAAGATAAAGATGGAAGGGCATACTATCCCTATATGATTTATGAAAGTTTTATTATCAAAAAAACTAAAGAAGTCTTCAAAGAGATAGATAAAAGTGAGATAGAAGAAAGTGAATTCCTAAAGTTAAATGAGAATTACTTTAAAAAGGTAAATATCGGAAAAAGTGATGATGAGTCAAATAGTATTTTAGAGAAAGTTGAAAAGCTGAAGTTTAGTGAACTGTCAGATTTTAAGCTAATTGAAAAAGATTATCCCGAAGTTGATGTTTTTATCGAAGTTGATGATGATGCCAAATCAGTATGGCAAGAATATAAAGAGATCAAATCACTAAAAGATCTAAGGGAACGCGAAAAGAGATTTTTGGGTGTTAAGAAAGAATTCTACGATCATGTAATTTCGGTTCCTGGAAAATTTAAGAATAAAGTTGGCTTTGACGAAAAGATGGGTATGGGGTATATCTCAAGAACTGAGATAGAGCAGGAGCTTAATTATAATCAAGAGACCGGGTTCAAAAGAGAAGAAGGCGGTGGAACTCTAATCTGTTAGGCAATCCCATGAAACTAAAAACGCTAAAACTAACCTTAAAATCCGACCGTCCCGTAAAAGAAGACGCAGCGAAGTTAAGGGGCTTCTTCGCCACACGGTTCAACGAATACGTAGTTGCAGAGGCATATCCACTAAAACAAGGATTGAAACACGAATACGCACTACTTCATCATCATATTAATGTTGCAGAGGCACATCCACTAAAACAAGGATTGAAACATGTCGATAAACTCCTCTACCGCTATCCAAGAATACAATATAAGATAATAGAAGGCACCGCGGTTGTGTTGGGTATAGAAGAAGGAGCAGAAGTTTTAAAGGAGATATATGACAAATATGATGAGATAAAATTAGGAGATAGTGTATATACCATTGTAGAACGAGGAATAACCTTGAAAGAGGAGGAATTTGGTATCTCTTCGGAGATATTAAGCTATGAGTTCATCACACCATGGATCGCATTAAGTCAGAATAACCATCAGAGATACTTGGAATCAAAAAGTGACCGAGGAGAGCTTTTACGAAGGACGCTGGTCGGAAATATTCTTTCAGCGTCAAAGGGATTGGATTATGTGGTTCTGGAGGAGATAAATCTTGGAATTGGAAGGTTGCGAGAGAAAAAGTGTAAAATTAAAGGAACGTCATTTATTGGGTTTATCGGAAAATTTATTGTGAATTTTGTAATTCCTGACTATATGGGGGTTGGAAGATCAGTTTCGAGAGGATTCGGAACTATTAAGAGGATAAAATTATGCAACTCGTGATCAACACGAGAGGGTCTTATCTTAGAAAGAAGGGGAACTGTTTTTTGGTGAGAAGCGATGATAAAGTCTTTGAAGTCTCAGCGAACAAAGTAGATAGCATCATGATCACGACTTCCGCGTATATTTCCACGGATGCGATCAAATTTGCAGTTGAGAATAACATTGATATCGTCTTTCTCGATTTTTACGGCGATCCTTATGGAAGGATCTGGCATTCAAAGCTCGGCAGTACCACGTTAATCAGAAGGAGACAACTTGAGTTCTATGGGAAAAAGGAGGGGTTGAATCTTGCGAAGAGCTGGATCCTGCTAAAAGTAGAGAACCAGATAGAATTAGTGAAGAGGTTGGAACAGACTCGTTCAGAGAAGAAAGATGTGTTAGAAACGTCTATTGATAAGATAAATCAATTGAAGGATCAGTTGAAGAAGGTAAAAGGTACAATCGATGAGAAGAGGCAGACAATCTTCGGACTCGAAGGCATGACATCTCGAACGTATTTTGATGCCGTGAATTTCATCATGCCTGATAAGTGGAAGTTCGATGGGAGGAGTAGAAGTCCAGCAAAAGACGGGTTTAATTGCATGTTAAATTATGGGTATGGTGTTCTATATTCGATGGTCGAAAAGGCGTGTATTATTGCCGGTTTAGATCCATATATCGGATTCTTGCATACGGATAACTACAATAAGCTCTCATTGGTCTTTGACATCATTGAGATGTTCAGAACTTACGTGGATGAGACCGTGATCTTCCTCTTCACCAAGCGGAAGGTTAAAAGCGAATATTTTGATAAAATTGAGGGAGGAATATCGCTGAATAAGGGTGGAAAGGCAGTTCTCATCGAAGCACTCAACCAGAGCTTTGACAAGAGCGTGAAGTATAGGGGCAGAAACATGAAGGTAAGAAATATTATCCAATCAGAATGCCATGAAATCGCAAATATGCTTATAAAAGGTGGTTAGATGCTTGTATGGGTGATATATGACATATCGGACGATAAAAAGAGGGGCAGGGTAGCAAAAATATGTAAGAATTATGGATTGTACAGGGTACAGAAGAGTGCTTTTCTCGGGGCACTCAATAAGAATGAATGGGATTCGCTTTCGCTTGAGTGCGATGAAACGATAGAAGAGAGCGACTCCGTTTATGTTTTTCCCATGTGCGATGACTGTTTTAAGAAGATAAAACTGATTGGTGAAGGGTTTGACAAGGAATTGGTGAGTGACAAGATAATTACAAAGTTCTTTTGAGGTGATTGGATGGATGGAGAGAAGGGATCTGAGATCAGCATCATAGTTTCGGACGTGATGGAGTATCTCTTCTGTCCGAGGTTCATCTATTTCATCTACTGTTTGGATTTGCCACAGCATGAAGAGAAGAGGTATAAAGTTTTAAAAGGGAGAGAACTGCATGAGACGAGAGAGAAGGTGAATAAAGGATACATACGGAAGAAATTGCACTGTGTGAGGAAGGAGAACTCTGTCTATCTCTCATCCTCTAAATATCATCTGAGGGGGATCGCAGATGAGGTTTTATTCTTAGATGACGGAACTGCTGCTCCTTTGGATTACAAGTTCGCGAAATACGAAGAGAATGTATTTCAGACACATAAATACCAGTCTGCACTATATGGTATCATGATAAAGGAGACCTATGGAGTTGAAGTCAATCGTGGGTTTATCTGCTATGCGAGGAGCAATTATAAAGTGAAAGAGATAGCATTTAAGGAGAGGGACTTTGAGCGAGGGGTAGCGATGGTAGATGAAATATTGGATATCATTCAGAAAGGTTTTTATCCGAAGGGCACAGGTTATAAGGCGAGGTGCGTGGATTGCTGCTATAGAAGGGTTTGTATGCGATAAATGCCTTGGAGAGGGGTATTTGTGATATCTAAAAGATGCGATCCAAAAAATGTATTTATAAGGGGGCCAATAAAAAATACATATTGAAAAAGCATGCAAAAAAGCAGGAAGAAGAGATGTTTTTTCGGCGAATAAAGGAAAATTTTGCGCTGTTGCAGAGGCACATCCACTAAAACAAGGATTGAAACAATAAGGTTGTAGCTCTGGTGTCTGTGGAACAAGGTTGCAG
>CABGHG010000042.1 GCA_902158735.1 Candidatus Methanolliviera sp. GoM_oil | reverse complement strand
CCTATATTTTCTGTAACTTCTCGCTCCATCTTGAATGGAGCAAATTCCTTCCCTTCCCCTTCATAAAAGTATCTAAAAAATTCCACATATTCCAGTCGAATACCATGTACCGCTGCGCCAATAAGGTTTATCACATAGTTAACTATGTGTCCAATCAGAAGAATGATCGGCATGGCGATCCACCCGACAATGCCCCCTGGCATAAATGCCAATAGATTAACCACATTGCCGATACCTGAAGTAACAATTCCGAGCCCCATCAATCTTATATACGATAAAACATCCCCTACAATCCCCGTTATACTGAAAAAAAACATCCCTCTCTCTTTTACTACTAACAACACGATAGAGACCACCAAAAATATCCATCCCAACATTGCACCGGTAGTAAACTGGAAGAGAGAAGAGCGATTTAAGTATAACATTATCACTGCCAGTTCAAGTGGTAAAAGCCAACAGAAGTTGCTTTTTATTCCTTCTTTGAATCCTTTCTCCATCTTTCCGATAGTATCACACAAAGCACCGATATTTATGTGTATCACCCCAATAACGAGCGATAGAACCATAAATCTCACTATGCCTTCGCCGGTGAGCGGATCTATCACCATCAGATTCTTCAACCACCCGATATGAAGATATTTTATCGGAAGATCACATAAATAACCCCCCGTTAATATGCCCATTACGATTGTGGGAATCCCCGCAACAGCTAATATCACACCGAAGTCTTTTATGCTCTCGTTGTACCTTCCACCCCCCTTCCACAACGCTATCCCGAGTGCGAGCGTCATAAGACCATAGACGGCATCTGTCAGCATTATGCCGAAAAAGATGACAAAAGAGATTGCAAGTAAGATCGTAGGATCCATTTCGCCATATCTAGGCGGAGAATACAAATTTGTGAGGCATTCGAAATGTTTAAAGAATGAGGGATTTTCAAGTTTGACTGGAACGTCTTTTGGATCGTCTGGATCGGTCGTTTCAACCGTTGAGCATCCAAATTTTTTAATCTCATCCACAACATTCTTTTCGTCCTTTGTTAGGACCCAGCCCTCAATCAAGAAAGTATTTTCAGTCCTAGCAAGACTTGTTTTTATTGTCTCTCGATCCTTCTCTATCTCCAAAAGTTCCTGGTATGATTCTAATTCATCTCTCCACTTCTCTGCAGATTCGGCCACTTTCTTCTTCATCTCATCGCGCTCTTCTCCCAACCGCCCGATCTTCTCTTCTACCTCAGAGATTACATTCAAAATATTTCCGTGGAGATCGTACTTCTCAAAATCGATCTCTGCCCTTTCGAAGGAGGACTTGCGTAGGATATTCGCAACGGCATCTGATTCCTCCCTTAAAGATGTTGCAACAAGTATGGATTCCCCTTTGGATCTGTCAACTTTTTCTGCGAGATACTTTACACCAGATTCATCCAAGTTCCCTGAGATATTGGCATAATCTTCCATTTTACAGATGCCCACGAAGGATAAAAGGTTTTTCGTCGGTTTCAAGAGTTCAATCTCTATGCCAAGCGCGGATATCCTTTCCAATGAAGATTTTAGATCGGTAAGATCTGATAATTCCTTATCTATTCTATCGTTAGCATCAATTGGCTCTTTAATCTCCTCCTTTACAGCTGACATTAAACTACCAGCTTTTTGGAGCAATTCATCCCCAAAAACATCCTCAACCGGTATTTTTCTAGGGGGAGTAGGTTTAAATAAACTTTTAATGAAGTTATCTTTGTATTTTGGACTTACCTCTTCAAAAGACTCCAAAACAGAATCTATGGAGGATAGCTTCGTCGCCGTATCCTTTATATTCACATCGGCGTCATGAGGTTCTAATAATGATTCCCACATTGGATCGTCTATCTTCTCTTTTAGATCTGTAATCTCGACCGCACCCAGCTCATGAAGCCTTTTTAGGATATCTTCTCTATATCTGTTCAGCGATATTATCTCGATCTTCTTCATCCTCGCCGGCTTAAACATCAAAGATCACCCGAGAATCTGCGTAACGACGCGGTCCACCGCTTCGTCGATCTTAGATATGGCATTCTCTTTTAAAACCTTTATATTCCTCTCGTTCTCCGATAAGATTGCTTCTGACTCCTTTTCTGCATCAGATTTAGCATCCTCTATCATCACTTCGACCTCTTTCTTGGCCGCTTCTATCGCCTCTTCATAAGAGGTTCTGGCGATATTCTCTGCATCCTCAATCCGCTTCTTGGCTTCCTCTCTTGTCCTATCGATATCACCATTGCATTTGCCTTCTTTACCTCTTATCTCTCTCAGTGATTCTAAAACCATCTAACCCCCCGATCCCAAGGGTGGATTGAAACATCTCCTTATTTAACTTTTTTGATTATTTTAAATAGCTATGAACCACTCGTAACTGTTCCATATTCTTCGTTTAAAACATCCTCCGAGATTGTTGAGTTGGGAGATATATATATTTCGGGCCATATCTTTACGTAAGATCTCACCGTAGAATTGTTTCCTATATCAGATCTAGGGCCAATTACGACGCCGTTCTCTATGACACAGTCTCGCCCAATTTTGGTGCATCCATCTATGATCGCACTCGAGATTATCGATCCTTCCTCTACCGTTACGTCGTCATAAAGGATAGCAGATAATATCTTGGAATCGCTCTCTATGCTACAGTTAGACCCAAGAGATGTATAGGGAGCTATCAGAACATCTTCTCCTATGGTGGTATTCTCCCCAATGATCACCGGACCCACGATCGAGCTGCCTCGTCCGATTTTAACCCCGTTTTGAATACTGATTGGCCCCCTAATCTTACCTTTGGAGTAAAATTCTCCAGTTATCTCCGTTCCTACCATATCCCCGAGTTTCCAACGAACCGCTCCCCTATAACTTTTGATATCTCCAACATCACTCCAATGCCCTCGGGAGAGCCATCCGCCCATCTTTTTACCGCTTTCTAAAAATCTCGGAAATAGATCTTTTGCGAAATCGTATCTTTCCCCCCTTATGACCCACTCAAATATCTCGGAGTCACAGGCGTATATCCCGGTACTTGCCAGATTACTGAATACCTCTCCGGGCAGTGGCTTCTCCTTGAATCGCTTCAGCTCATTTTTTGCGTTCATCTCGACGATGCCGTACTCTCTGGGATCATCCATGCAGACGAGGCCGATCGTCACGATAGAATCGTTTCTCCTGTGAAAATCGCATATCTGCTTGAGATTGAAGTCCAATGCGAGATCCCCACCGACGACCAAGAAAGTATCCCCGTCTAAATAATCCTCTGCGTTCTTTACGCTGCCGGCCGTTCCAAGTTTCTTCTCTTCATATACATATTTTATATTCGCCCCGAATAGGGATCCATCTCCAAAATATTCCTCGATCTTTTCACCCTGATATCCGAGCGTTATGACAATCTCATCGAGACCACTTGAGACGAGATTTTCCACCAGATGTTGAATAGAGGGTTTGTTCAAAAGAGGAATCATCGGTTTTGGCCGCTCAAACGTCAAAGGCCTTAAACGAGTTCCAACACCCCCACACATGATGCATGCCTTCATATCTCTATCAACTCATCCAAATATCTTTCCAAAGACTCCTTTCTTCTTATTCTGAGCTATGGAATCAAACTCTCTGACCAGTTCCTTTTGCCTCTCATTCAACTTCTTTGGAATGGTTACCTTTACTTCAACCTTCTGATCTCCCCGTCCATAACCGTGTAGGTGTGGAATTCCCCGCCCCTTCAAGACAAAAGTGGTGTGTGTCTGTGTTCCGGGAGGTATCTTCATATCAGCCTTTCTTCCATCGAGCGTTGGAACCTCTAGCTCATCGCCGAGCACCAGTTGACCGAAACTTACGGACACCTCGCAGATGATATCATCTTCATCCCTTCTAAAGAACTCATCTTCTTCTATATATATCACGACGTACAGATCTCCGGGAATATCTCCATATTCTCCTTCGCCAACAATTCGCAATCTAGATCCGTCTTCAACGCCAGGTGGTATCTTAACTCTTATCCGTTTCTCTTGAAGTGTCTTTCCCGTTCCGCCGCATCTGGGACAGGGATCTTTTATTACCACACCTTCTCCACCGCAATCGGGACAGGTGGTTATATTTACGAATTGTCCAAAAGCTGTTCTTCTAACATTCTGTATCTGTCCTCTTCCACCGCATCTTGGACACTTCTCTGGGGAAGAACCGGCCTTACTCCTTCTGCCGTTACATTCCGGGCAAATCCCATACTTCCTAACATTTATCTCCTTATTGACCCCAAAGGCGGCATCTTTAAGGCTAATCTTTAGGTCATATCGTATGTCCGCACCCCTTCTCGCCCTTTCACTTCTATTAGAGAAACCGCGATCAAAGAAACTTCTTTTCCCCCTGGAGAAACCGAAATTAAAAAAATTTTCGAAGATGTTTCCAAGCCCGAGATCCCCGAATATGTCGTCGAAGTTCACTCCCCTGAAGATGTCCTCCGTTGAATATCCGCTTATTCCTGCTTCCCCGAACATATCGTACTGTTTTCTCTTCGTGTCATCCGAAAGAACAGCGTACGCCTCTGATAGTTCCTTAAACTTCTCCTCCGCATCCGTGTTCTTATTAACGTCCGGATGGTACTTCATCGCGAGCTTTCTATACGCTTTCTTTATCTCTTCCTTACTTGCATCCTTTGAGACGTCCAATGTCTCGTAGTAATCTTCTGCCATTTGAAAATCTTCGGTTTTCAAGTGCTCAAAAATCTTCGGCTTTTGGCATGCGAAAATGTCCCATTTTCGCTAATATGCAAATGGAACATTCAAAAATTGCACACATTTGCACACACCGCTAATCACCTAATTAATCTTTTACCTCATAATCCGCATCTATATAATCGTCCCCTTTCCCTTCTTGATCTGCCGGGCCTTGCTCTTTTTTTTCTTCTCCTGCTTGCTGTTGTTGGTATATGATATTACCTATCTCCTGTGACGCCTTCATCAGTTCGTCCTGCTTTTCCTTTATCTTGGCGATATCTTTCTCCTTAACAGCGTTTTTAAGATCATCTTTTATCTTTTCGATCCTATCTTTTGTCGAAGCATCGATCTTATCTCCGTATTGGCCAAGCGTCTTCTCGGTAGTATAGACGAGCGAATCCGCATTATTTATCAGCTCGATCTCCTCTTTCTTCTTTCTATCTTCCTCTGCATATCGCTCCGACTCTTTCACCTTCTCTTCTATCTCCTCTTCATTGAGTTTTTGTGGTGCAGTGATCGTTATCTTCCTCTCCTCTCCGGTTCCCTTGTCTTTGGCAGATACGTTCAATATTCCATTTGCATCTAGATCAAACGTAACATCTATCTGTGGAACACTTCTTGGCGCCGGAAGGATACCAGTTAGCGTAAATCTCCCGAGAGAAACGTTATCATTTGCCATAGTCCTCTCCCCTTGAAGTACGTTTATCTCTACGCTCGTCTGGCTATCCGCCGCCGTCGTAAATACTTGGCTCTTCTTCGTCGGGATTGTCGTGTTCCTCTCGATGAGCTTCGTGGAGACGCCGCCGAGAGTCTCTATTCCAAGAGAGAGAGGAGTTACATCTAGGAGTAATACATCTTTTACTTCTCCTGCCAGAATTCCTGCCTGTATCGCTGCTCCCATCGATACACACTCCATTGGATCTACTCCCCCCTCTGGTTTTACCCCGGTGACCTCCTCGACGAATTTTCTCACGATCGGCATCCTCGTAGGTCCGCCGACGAGTATCACCTTATCCGCCTTTGTAAGTTTTGCGTCTTGCATTGCCTGTTTGACGGGTCCCCTACACTTCTCCACGATCGGTTCTACCAATGATTCCATCTTGGATCTTGTTATACTCATCACGAGGTGTTTTGGACCGGTTGAATCCGCCGTTATATAAGGAAGATTTATCTCGGTCTCCATCGTTCCACTCAACTCTATCTTGGCCTTCTCCACGGCGTCTTTGAGTCTCTGCATCGCACTTGCATCATTTTTAAGATCCATATCATTTTCTTTCCTGAATTCCTCGATCACGTAGTCAATCAAGATTTCATCCATGTCATTTCCGCCGAGACTAGTATTACCACTCGTCGATTTAACGTCGAAGACCCCTTCCCCATATTCCATTATCGTGCAGTCTAGCGTGCCCGCTCCGAAGTCGAATATCAATATATCAAGATTCTCCGCCTCTCTATCGAGTCCGTAAGCGAGTGAGGCGGCGGTTGGTTCGTTTACAAGCCTCTTAACATTCAATCCTGCGATCTTACCGGCGTCTTTCGTTGCCTGCCTCTGATTATCATTGAAATACGCAGGAACGGTTATTACGGCGTCATTGACAGGCCCTCCTAAAAATTCTTCCGCATCTTTCTTTATCTTCTGTAGGATGAATGCGGAGATCTCTTGAGGCGTGTATTCCTTCCCATGGGCTTTTGCCTTATAATTAGTCCCCATCTTCCTCTTCATCGCTGTGATCGTCCCCTCGGGATTTTTTATCGCCTGCCTCCTCGCAGGCTCTCCTACAAGTCTCTGCCCATCTTTTGTAAATGCGACCACGGACGGTACAGCTTTCCCATAAGGAGTCATTCCTTCCGCTGACGGGATGATCGTCGGCTTACCGCCCATCATGACCGCCGCTGCGGAGTTGGAAGTTCCCAAATCAATACCTATAATCTTTTCCTTTTTAGCCATTCTCTTTCACCTCTGGTTTTTTAGCTACTTTAACTACAGAATATCTGATAACCTTTGAATTTAACTTGTAACCTCTTCTAAATTCTTCCAAAATTGTATCCTCCTCACAATCGTCTCTCTCCTCTACAGATAAAACCTCGTGCAAGAAGGGATCGTATCTCTTACCGATGCTCTCTATCTCTTTTAGACCCTTCTCCTTTAAAATCTTTTTGAGTTGATCATAGATTAGCATGATACCCACCAACCTCTCATCTTCCTCGGTCTCAAACCAGTTCTCAATACACTTTTCCATACCCTCATAGATGTCTATCAGTTTTAATATTAAAGACTCGCCTGCAGTCTTTTTGTACTCCTCGATCTTTTTGTCCATCACCTTTTTATAGTTATCAAATTCAGCCTGTAGATATTCTAATCTCTCCAGATACTTGTTGGATCTCTCTTTCTCCTCTTCTAAATCTTTTTTAAGTCGTCCTATCCTCGTTTCAAGTTCTTTATATTCTTCTCTTTCTTCCGATGATAATTCCGTTTCTTCGCATACCATTATAATACCCCTTGGCTGAATTGGGGAGAATTCCCCTAACTATTTGTCAGTAGTAATTTGTAGTTATATATAAAGGTTTCGACCAACTCAGTCTGCTTCGATGGTTGAAATCAGATTCACCGGTAACCTTCGTATCCGGAGCGTTCATACTTATCTTGCAGTGACCTCATCGCATCCATAAACTCCTTCCAAGCAGAATAGGTCCCGTCCTCCTCCGCCATCTTTTCTAGCTGCTCGTCGAATTGTTTCAGCGCCATCATTACGATGCCCACCAGTCTCGGTGTGTTCTTCTCCAAACTACTTACGATCGAGTCCATTACGATATCTACCAATTCTTCCACATCTTCCTTCTTCATTCTTCCTTCGAACATTTTACCCTACACATCCATCCTTATATTGTGAATAAAACTCAAAATAATCGCTTATTTTCACACAACAAACTATCTATTCTGGCTTTAATCTCATCAGAGAGATCTTCCACAACATTCACGCCCTCTATCCCTCTTATTCTACATCTTCAGGCAAATTTACCCTCTCTATCTCTTCATTCACCTGGTGGATATCCAGATCCAAAGTAGAACGGCGGACGTTCATCTTATAGGCAAGGAGACCTCTTCCGTAAGGGAGGGGAGGAATTGCCTGTTCACCTCCAATATTATTCCCTTTGCTTTCTCTAACAATTTTAGTTTTTTACTTTTTACTGACGCGTCTATCTTCTCACCATTTATGCTTCGTACATCAAAATAACCACTTTTTCTCAATCCATATATGAAACATTCTTTCTTGTTTTTTCCATCTTTACTTTTGTATAACACTTTATCAAATCGTCTAAACCCGTTTACTTCTCTTACAGTATTTCTTTTTTTCCTTCCTCCTTTTAACAGGTTTGCTTTAAACAAAGAACGATTTTGTCGTCTAACCTGTTTTGCTATAAATATCTGACCAGTACGCTTTTGATCGTGTTGAGAACCGTCTTCTAGTGAAAAAGCATCGTTTATATGAGATTTTTCTAATCCTGCTTTGATTCTGTTGTATTTTGTGATATATCCATACGTAGATTCGCAATCTAAAATCTCAACTAACTTTTGTCTAACAATATTCATGAATGCTGCTGCTTTCAAAGGTTTTTTGGCTTTCTTCTGTATGTTTGGGTGACCAAACTCTTCCGCAGTTTTGTTGCCCTTTTCTTGATTGCACTCATGGCAAGATATAGTTAGATTTGAAATTCTATTTGAACCACCCCTGGATTTTGGAATTATGTGCTCTATTTCTAACGGAATATCTGTCTTTCCGCAATAAGCACATTTCCTTCCCCATTTTTCTAACAGGTACTCTCTGGCTGCATATCCCTGTAATCCTCCTTGTTGGTATTCTATTCCTTCGATCTCAGGATTCTGCATCTTTTGAGTATCGAATGAGACAACTTCAATAATAGTTCTGGATATTGGCAGAATCTTCTTCGTATTATCTACTAATCTTATATGAGTGTCCAACTTATGCTGAATACTTGGTGCAAACCATCCTTTCTTTTTACTACCAGTTCTATTTAGAAATCTTGGTTTTCTATGCCATAATCTGCCCCTTCTATTTCTACGATACATTCTTCTTTTCTCAATTAGCCTTGGTATATTACCTCTCAATTCTACTTCTTCTGCAAATAGTTCTCTGGTATCTGTTGTTGCGCTGATTCCGACAAAAGAATACCCCGCATCTACTTTCAAGATTATATCCTGCCTTGCTTCACCTGTTGGATACAAGAGTTGTATAGTAAAGGGTATTCTCTTTACTACTTTTGCTTTCCCCTCTTTTAGCAATTTTCTGGCCTTTTGCGGTTTTGTCGGCATTAACGGATTTCCACGCATATTTAAAACAAAAACATAAGCAGGAACTCTCAAGTCCTGTTCACTTTTTTTAGTAACAAAGTGTTTGGCCTCTTCGGAGATGTTGTCCTCAAAAATCTTCGATTTTTGGGATGGGGAAACCTTCGATTTCCAACCATAAAGGCTTTTTACATCTAACTCACCGTCCTTAACCCCTTTCAGACTTTTAAAGTTAGACGACAGTTGTAGCAGATCTTTGATCTGCTGCTCGCAAATCTTCGATTTGCAATGCATGGGATTAGAGGAGCGTTCCATGGTGTCATAACCTAAACAACTTCTGTTTAACATTTTGTTAAACCCCCTAATCAACTAGAGGCTTATTTAAGCCCCTTCCGTAAGGGAGGGGTAGTTGACCTCATCACCTCAGTCGCAAATCTTCGATCTTTGATCACTTCTACAAATGAAAGATTTTAGTGCCTGAAACACCTCTGTCCGGTGAAGACCATAAAAACACCGTACTCATTCGCCGCCTCTATCACTTCATTATCCCTTATAGATCCTCCGGGCTGAACTATTCCCCTTATCTTAAACTCTTTTGCGACGTCTATCGCATCCCTGAACGGGAAGAATGCATCGCTTGCCATGATAGAATCATTTATATTCCCTTTTCCCTTCTGCGTCGCGATCCACGAAGAATCCACGCGGGACGTCTGCCCTCCCCCAATTCCAACCGTTCTCTTCTCCTTCACGAAGACGATCGCGTTCGATCTCACCCATTTTGCACACTTAAAACCGAATACCATAGATTCTATATCCTCTCTCGACGGTCTTTTATCGGTTACGACCTTCCACTCATCCGGGATCATCTTCGCATCATCTCTCTCTTGGATAGATAGTCCTCCGGAGACACTTCTAAAATCTAATCTTCTCTCTTCTTCAAAGTTTAAATCGTCTCCAAGTCCTCTAACTTCCAGAAGGATCAGGTTCTTTCTTCTCCCGAGAATCTCGATGCTTCTCTCTTTGAAGGATGGTGCTATCACCACCTCAAGGAATAACTTTGAGAGATCTTCCGCCAGATCTTCTTCTAATTCCCTATTAACGCTCACGATTCCGCCAAAGGGAGAATAGATGTCCGTTGCAAAGGCATCTCTCCACGCTAAAACAAGATCATCGGATGATGCAATTCCTGTTGGTGTTGCATGCTTCATTATCACGATCGTCGGATCATCAAACTCCTTAACGCATTCTATCGCGTTGTTGGCATCCATTATATTATTATATGAGAGTTCTTTTCCGTGTATCTGTTTTGCCGATGCGATAGACGGCTCATCAGTATCATTTATGTAAAAAGCGGCCTTCTGGTGATAATTTTCGCCATATCTTAAATCTTCTGCCTTCTTAAAGCTCAAATTTAATATATCTGGAAATTTTTCTTCTTCATCGGAAATCTCGGAGGACAGGAGGATCTCGTATCTTATCGCATAGTTTAATGCCTTCGATGCGAGCCTCCTTCTATATCTTAGATCTAATTCACCTTTAGAGATAGTATTTAGCATATCTTTGTAATCCTCTGGATCTATGAGGACGGCACAACGATCATAATTCTTTGCGGCAAGCTTTATCAATTGAGCACGATCAAAATCTTTCGCTGTTTCTTTCATCTCGTCTTTTAAAGGGTCTATTGGCTCTAAGTTGGAGACGAACAAAAAATCTTCTATACTATCGAGCATCTCGTAGAGATATGAGAAAGAATCTTTCGGTAGATCTTTTACTTTGATATGATCCTTGCTTAAAAGTTTAGCCGTCTCTCCGATTCCTCGAACTTCAATTCCAAGATTTAGGAGACCTTCTGCGAACTCTACCATCCCTTTATTGTTCCAAGTGTTAAGAATTGCACTTTTTATCTTCATTCATCTCTCCACCACGTAATCTTTGGTGGTCAGATTTAAATATTTCTTCGTCCGACTCGAGCGTTGGATAGATGGCAAGACCAGGATATTTAGGATAGCCAGATCATTACGCTATTCTTCCCGTCGTCGATCCATTCTTCCATTCGGTTTTTGAGTTTCGTCCGGTTTGAAGGATATACGAACTGTTATTCACCTCTCCTCTCACGTTCCAATATCCTTCTCATAAACCCCTTAGACAACACCCCACTTCTCTATCGCCTTCCAAAGCTCTTCATGTGTCTTTGCATACTCTTTAAGTTCTATTCCTTCCATACAAGCATCCACCGATTCTCTCAATGCTCTTGCGCCCGCCAAAGACCCATCAGGATGACCGTGAACGCCACCCCCGGCCTGAATAATTATATCCTTCCCCAAGGTTTCATATTTGAAATAATCCGTCATAAA
>CABGHG010000041.1 GCA_902158735.1 Candidatus Methanolliviera sp. GoM_oil | reverse complement strand
CGTGGCGGCAGCCGAAGCGGAGGCTATTGGTTATGGCGGACCCTCGGTGGTGTCACGAGCAACTGGAGTATCGCGCCGGGGGATTCGCATCGGCGCAGAAGAGCTGAAGGAGAAGCTGGTTGTACCTACGGTGGGCGGAAAGAAGCGGATACGAAGAGAAGGCGGAGGACGAAAGAAAATGATAGATACCGACCCTACACTGAAGACTGATCTTGAGAAGCTGGTTAACCCACTCACGCGTGGGGATCCCGATTCTCCTCTGCGTTGGACATGCAAAAGCGTTCGTCGGCTGGCTGATGAGCTAAAAGGGATGGGGCATCAGACGAGCCACCGCATGGTAGCCGAGATTCTCCATGATTTAGGCTATAGTCTTAAGGCTAACAAAAAGACGCTAGAGGGGACAAGCCATCCTGATCGTGACGCCCAGTTCGAATACATCAACAGGAAGGTTCAGGTGCAGATTGCCACCAACGACCCGGTAATTTCGGTTGATACAAAGAAGAAGGAATTGGTGGGAAACTTTAAAAATGATGGGCAAGAGTGGGAGCCAAAAGGAATGAATGAAGAAGTTAATACTTATGACTTCCTATCAATGGCAATAGGAAAAGGAATTCCTTATGGCGTGTATGATCCGGGACAAAACAAAGGGTGGATCAGCGTTGGAATCGATCATGACACTTCCGCTTTCGCTGTCGAAACCATTCGCCGATGGTGGTACTCGATGGGGCGGAAGCTCTATCCCAATGCCCAGCAATTACTTATCACGGCCGATGGAGGCGGTAGTAATGGCTACCGTGTCAGGCTCTGGAAGATGGAGCTTCAGAACCTTGCCAATGAACTCGGCTTTCCGATTTCCGTTTGTCATTTCCCCCCGGGAACGAGTAAGTGGAACAAAATCGAACACCACATGTTCTCCTTTATAACTCAAAACTGGCGAGGAAAGCCGCTCGTCAGTCACGAAGTGATGGTGAATCTCATTGGTGCTACGACTACAAAAAACGGACTCGGGATACATTGCGAACTCGACACCAACACATACCCTATCGGCCGTAAAATCTCGAAGGAAGAGCTGGAAGCAGTCAACATTAAACGCAATGACTTCCATGGAGAATGGAACTATACTATCTATCCGTCGTCATGAACTTGGCACACTTATTCTGTGACGCCCCCTTAGCATCTTCTCCATCAAACATCCCTCTCATATCAATACACTTATTAATCTTTCTAAAGAAAGAACCTGTGCTAAGAAAGTAAAGTTCTCTTCGAGAAAAGTTGTTCTTTCCGTAAACGCTTTCTTTTTAAGCATCACAACCCCATATAATAAAACCCCTTCCCTTTTGCTGCTGCTTCATCAAACATCCCTCTCACATCAATACACTTTTTCTTTTTATAAAAGAAAACCTGTGCTAAAAGAAAATCTTTATTTGGTAAACCTTTTCTTGGAAAGAAAAGGTTTCTTCATTTCTTTTTGCGACACAAAAAATGCCGTAAGCAATTTTAGTAACGGTTTTTGCTTGCAAAAAAGTTTAAGGCAAGCCAACGTAGCGTAAACCCTTTCCGATTACTTCGTCTAACAATTTATCCACCAAGTGGCTTCCAATAAAGCCTGCACAGCCAGTTACTAATGCCTTCATTTTTTTTCTATTTAACTCTTAATCCTCTATTCCCAAACTTAGCTTTAGTTTTTTATCGACTTCCATCATTATTTCATCATGTAAATGTCCCAACCTTCTCGCAACGAGTCTGCGTGGCAGAGTCATGATATATTCACATCGGACTACCGATGTCTTTGCCAAACCAGAAGACTTAAAAGCTTCTGTTCCATCCACAATCTTATATTCTGTCTCTTTTAGATCTTCTACAATTCGAGAGGTTATTCCGACTATGATCAGATCCTCAAAACGCCTTTCAATCGAATTGTCCGAGATAATCAACGCTGGTCGTGCCTTCTGCGCTGCGCCTTCTGAGGTCACGAATGGAAATGGGACGATAACGACATCACCACGATCATAGTTCGTAGACATCTTCCTCTTCGCTATCCCAAATGTTCTTTAGCGCCTCTTGCTGTAGCAACAAAGAACCCCCATTTATCTGGCTTTCGACATCTTCTTCACGCACAAGCCTTAAAACCAGAACATCATCCTCGCCCGCCAACAATTTAAACCGCATGCCTGCCCTCAACCGCATCTTCTCGACGATTCGCTTTGGAATTGATAAATACCCCCCTTTCGTGATTTCTACGTATAGCGTCATCTTTTATCTTTTCGCCTCTATGTTTGTCTTTATATCATTACACATTAAAATACACTTTCTTTCTAAAGAAAGAACCTGTGCTAAGAAAGTAAAGTTCTCTTCGAGAAGAGTTGTTCTTTCCGTAAATGCTTTATTTTAAGCATCACAACCCTCTATAGTAAAACTCCTTTCCTTTTGCTACTGCTTCATCAAACATCCCTCTTACATCTATCAGTACAGGTTTCTCATTCATGAACTTCTTTATCTCATCCAACTTCATTTTCTTGAACTCATCATGCGCCACTGCCACAATCACACCGTCCATCTTCTCTTTCAACACATCCAATGCCTTCACACCAAACCCCTCTATCTCCTCCTTGCTGAGTAAAGGATCATAACCATATGCATCAATTCCAAACTCCTTCAACTCCTTTACTATCTCCTTAACCGGCGATTCCCTCGTATCCGGCACATTCTCCTTGTATGTCAAACCCATTATTAACACTTTCGAACCTTTTATAACTTTACCAACTTCATTCAACCCTTTAATTGTCATTTCTGCCACATGCGTTGGCATATAATCATTTATCGCTCTTCCAGCTAAGATTACTTGTGGATGATAGCCTCACGCCCTGCGGGCGGTAATATGTAATATGTAATATGTAATATGTAATATGTAATCTGTGACCGGTTACTCATTACCCATTACTTCTCTCTCCTTTTTAAAGAATATATTAAGCCGTTTATTAACTTTCGTAAATTGAATAAATTCATTTTTGGAACCTCTTGCTGCTCCTTCTGCAATGTTCGAAGGAACAGAAATTGCCGCTCTTCTCTTCTCTTCTCATCTGATTTGTTAAACTATAAAGTTCCTCATTTGGAAATGATTTAGAAACTTTATAAATGCTATCCACCAAATCCATACTCTTTTTCCAAACATCCAAATCCTTATGACTCCTCATTTCTCTGTAATTTGTGATATGTGATTTGCGACAAGTTACCCATGCGATCTGCGATCGGTAATGTGTGGTCGGGATGTGTTACCTGATACCCAATACTTATCACTCGTCACCCATCACTCCTTACTCCTTACTCATTTCACGGATTTATTTTCAATCACCTTCTTTAAGGCTTCCAAACCTTTGTCCCGTTCACCCGTTCAAAATCGGGATCGTTTGTGGCGATGTTTGTTATTCCATGTTTCTTCATTGTCGCAACATGAAAAGCATCCGTAGCCATTAACCAATACATTTTGGATATTTTAATGAAGTCAGGGAATAGCGACCCGTTCAAAATGGATATATTAAACCCTTTTATGATCTCCATCTCTGTCCAAACTGTCTCAAGTTCCGCAATTACTTCTGGCTTTTTCTTAACAAATCTGACAACTTGTTTTGCCGCTATCCCAAATTTCTTGACAATCTCGGCAATCATTAGTTTGTGAAAAATCTCATTCAGCACAAAATCAGAAGTATAGCCCTTTATTTCCTCTTTTTCTATACGGATAAGAAAATTTTTGCACTTGTTTCCAAAAACAGGATGTTTAAATGCCGAATATAAGAATATGTTCGCATCTATGAATATTTCTTCAGTGGCCGGTAATTCTCTGAGCTTTAATCCCATATCTCCATCTCTATTATTTCATCCGCAATTTCTTTGTCAATTCTCATTTTTCCATGGAACTCTTCTACCGATGCTTTCTTCACCTCTATCTCCACTTCTTCTCCTTCTTCCAATTCCAACTTCTCCAAAGGTTTCAACATGTCATTCTCATATCTCGCCTTTATCCTTATCGCCATACTTATCACCTGGATTAAGTTGCATTTGATATTATAAAAAGCAGTCATTAATACATACTATCCATCACTTTTGCTTTAATTACCGCCCTCCATATCACCTTTTTATATATTATTTGAACCAACTTATAACTTTCTTTATCACAACCTCATATACAAAAGTTTTTCTGCTTCTCCATCAAACATCCCTCTCATATCAATACACTTATTAATCTTTCTAAAGAAAGAACCTGTGCTAAGAAAGTAAAGTTCTCTTCGAGAAAAATTGTTCTTTCCGTAAACGCTTTATTTTTAAGCATCACAACCCCTTATAATAAAAACCATTTCCTTTTGATGCTGCTTCATCAAACATCCCCCTTATATCTATCAGTACAGGCTTATCATTCATGAACTTCTTTACATCCTCCAATTTCATCTTCTTAAATTCATCATGTGCAACTGCCACAATAACACCATCCATTTTAATTTCCATATTCAAATTATCCAAAGCATTCACACCAAACCCCTTTATCTCCTCCCTGCTGAGTAAAGGGTCATAACCATATGCATCATTCCAAACTCCTTCAACTCCTTCACCATCTCCTTCACTGGCGATTCCCTCGTATCCAGCACGTTCTCCTTGTATGTCAAGCCCATAATCAAAACCTTAGAACTCTTTATCACTTTACCAACTTCATTCAACCCTTTTATCGCCATTTCTGCCACGTGCTTCGGCATATAATCATTTATTGCCCTCCCTGCTAAAATCACCTGAGGATGGTAACCCAATTCCTTCGCTTTATAAACCCGGTAGTAAGGATCAACAGGAATACAGTGTCCACCTACGAGACCTGGAGAGTATTTATGAAAGTTCCATTTGGTTGAAGCAGCCTCCAAAACGGATTTCGTGTCCAAACCCCTCTTATGGAAAATTATCGCAAGTTCGTTCATCAATGCAATATTCAAATCCCGCTGGATGTTCTCAATAACCTTAGCAGCTTCGGCTGTTCTTATGTCCTTTGCTTTATAGACATTCGTTATCAACCCGTAAAGTTCAGCTAAAGTTTCTGTTGTCTCTTCGTCCATCCCTGCAACTATTTTCGTTATCTTAGCTAAGGCATGTGCTTCATCACCGGGATTTATCCGTTCGGGCGAATATCCAATGTAGAAATCAATACCGCAATTCATCTTTGATTCTCGTTCTAAAATATGCTTAACTATTTCTTCTGTTACGCCTGGATAAACGGTAGATCCCAATACCACTGTGGCACCGTTCTTTAGATTCTTGCCGACAGTTTCAACCGCTGATTTGACATATCGCAACTCAGGCTCTTTGGATTTTGTAACCGGGGTGGGAACGCAAATCAAAATAAAATCCGCCTGTTTAATCTTAGAAGGGTCTGTAGTGAATTCTATGCTTTCTTCGTTGTTAGTGTTGTTACCTAAATTTCTTATCTTTGCTTCGTCTATATCGAATCCTATAGTCTTCAAATGCTTTGAGAATGCCTTCGCTAAGGGTAGTCCCACGTAGCCTAAACCGATAATGCAGACGGTTCTGTCTTTCATTTTGATGTTTTTACTGATTCTAAAACTGTTAGTATCTGTTTTTTGATCAGCATCCATTTTTGCCTCTGCTCTTTTTTCATTTAATGCCCTATTCAGGTGATGCTTATTGATTTCGTTGAGTTCCGTTAAATTATTTGGCGTTTCTTATATTTAATTTAAACTTACAGCCTTTAACATCCTCCTGAGTTCTTTTATTTTAACCACCGATTAACACAGATTACACAACACTTTTTCTTTTTACAAAAAGAAAATTTAGCCTGTGCTAAAAGAAAAAATATTTGATGTGATTTTTATTTTCATCCGAAAAACTCACAAATCTTATCAACAACATAATCCCATTCATCTCTTTTCAGTTACGGTTTCCAAATCTTTATCCATTCCACTCGTTCAAAGTCAGGGTCGTTTCTCGCTATGTTTGTTATTCCATATTTTTTCATCGTGGTGACGTGAAAAGCATCGTTTGTCAGCAGAGCATAATCTTTTAATGGATACCTTTTCACCACTTGGAAGTGCTGATAACTCACCATGATCCATCCTCTTTGACATACTCCTTCTCAATTTCCTCAAACATCCTGACGTGTTTTTCATTTGCAGTTGCTAATATCAATCCCCTTTCTTTTGCAGTTGCCGCTATTATAGCATCCGGAAGTTCTGTATTATACATTGTCTATCCTTGCTGTTCTCTCACTCCATCCAGCTCTCATCTTCTCTTTAATCTCTTCAGGTAACGATAAGTGTCCATCAGGCAAAACATTTGCAATATATTCAACGGCTTTCATTATCTCTCCCCCCTTATACATTATTCTATAATCTCTTATAATATGTATTTCGCACTACTCAAACTATTCCATATCTATGATGATATAAAATCTTCTCCCAATTTTCAACCCATCTAATTTTTCTCGCACATTGTTTAATAAACCTCTTTTCTTAGAGTTTGCAATGACAGAACACATTTCAGTCCGTCCCCACTATTGCCGTCTCTATATTTTCAACATCCCCTTTAAAGCTCTCCTCAGTTTCAAGAAGTAGGAAGAGCAACTCAGATGGCATATCTATTTCCAATTTACTTTTGCTCATTTTTTTCTCCCGTTCTTAAAAATCGCCTCTTTTGATACAATTTTTAGATTATCTTTTTCTTCCATTTCATTGCTTATCAGAACAACTTCTTCTTTCGAGACAATATCAAACAACCAAAGCGCATTTAAAGGTGGAAAGGATATTGGTATCAATGAGGATCATCATCGGCCTCTGATCTTTCTTATCCTAGCTACTTGCTTATCACGTTCGTCAATACTTGTTTTCGGCACAATTATCTTTATGCCTCGGCCCCTTAGAACATCCTTGAACTCTATGACTCCCATACCTGCGATCTCAGCGGCTCTACCTAAAGTAACTTCTTCTTTTTTATACATTTCGACCGCTGCGGCTAGCTTCAAATTTGGCCTTGACACAAATAAAATCTTCAACGCATCTCAGATGACCTCAGATTCATTAACGTAACATCCTGCATCAATAATAGCGCTAATCTCGCTTTCATATACTCCTGATAGTTTAACTTTTTGCATTATATCCTCACTTCATATATTAAATATATGATAGAGGCTGTCCCCCAATTAATTATCAACACGGACACTTAAAGTTAATTGTTGCGTGAACACGTAAAAAGTTCCCTACTTTAGATACCGAATTAGCTACTAACGTCCGAATCGTACAGATGACCGGCACATTCCTCTCCAATTTACCCCAGATTACCTTCAGATTATGTGCCGTGCATACAAGGTTATGCTCTACCCTAACCTTCTCTATTCCACGTGTCAGGAACTCCCGGAACTTCAGATTTTGCTTTATGTTACCAAATGGCCATTCAACAGTCTCCTTACGCTTTTTGTACGTCTCCTTACCCGCCTCCGACCGCATCTTAGCTGTCATCCTCCAGCGTTCACCCTCGTAGCCGTCACTGGTGATTGTCCTTATCTTGCCTTCTCCAGCGCACTCCGATCTGAACGGGCATTCACTGCAGTTCGCACCATAATAGGCGTACACCTGCTTACCGTTATACTCATACTCGCCCTTTCTGCTGAGTATACCCCCACTAGGGCATAGAAACTGGTCTGTTTCTTCATCATAATAGAACGAATCCTTCGAGAATGGGCTCAGCTTCGGCTTATTTCCCTTCATCTCCCCTGCCTGCTTGCGGTCTGGAATATAACCGTCTAACCCGTTCGTCTCCAGGTATCGCAGGTTAGCACCACTGAAATATCCGTTATCAAAGCTCATTTTCGCACCTTCCGGCAGTTCCCCCACATTTTCCAGCGTACTATTCACCTGCGGCTCTAACTGCGCGTGGTCAGTGCAATCCTGCGTAACGTCATTGGCGACGATTATCCCCGAATCGTGATCTACGGTGATTTGCGGGTTGTATGACAATTCGATTCGCTCCTTCTTGTTCTTCATAAACCTTGCTTCAGGGTCAGTTATACTTACTGCGCTCTGTCCACTCGTATTTAGCTCCTCTTTAGCCTTATCAAGCTTTTCAATAATCTGCTCCTTCTGCAGCTCATCACCAAGCGCATGCTGCTCGATAATTCTCTTTGCGGCACTCTTCAATTTCCTGCCAGAGGCTTGCTCAATCTCTTTTAGCTTCTCACGAATCTTCTGCTGCGTATTGAGTTCGGGCGGCAGCTCGTCGCCCCTTTTATCTCCGTAGAGCTTATCCTCTTCTTTGTCTATCGCAATCCCGTGCTCGATTATCTCCCTTATCGCCTCTATCTCCGCCTTGCTCAGCGTGTAGTCATTTGACGCGTTGGCTTTCATCTTGGTACCATCTGTTGAGAGGTGCCCCAACGTTAGTATTCCCAGTGCTTTAGCAAAGGTGACGGTTTTCTCGAAGGCAGCCTCGATCAGCTCCTTGTTCTCCGATCGGAATTTACATAGCGTCCTGAAGTCGGGCTTCTCGTTCCCCGCTAGGTACATGTAGACCACGTTCTCATATGCCAACTTGTCAATCTTTCTGGAGGACCACACGCCATCGATTGCCGCCTGTACCAGCAGTCGGAGCAGCATCCGCCGTGGATACGCCGAATTGCCGGGTTTGAACCTGTACTTCTCCTCTATTTCACTAACATCTATGCCATTCACGATTGCAATAACCAGGTAGCAGATATGGTCTACCGGTATGAGTTCACTAATATCCGGGGGCAATAGCCACGACTGCCCCATTTTATCATCCCTTATCGCCATTTCTTGTCATCACCTCGCTTTTATAAGCTAAGAATAGTTGTACGTGCTACAATAAAAGCTTTTCGGTTTTATTTCGTTTGGATTCAAAAACCTTAAATTTATAGGATATGCTTTTGCAATTCGTGTTAGCTCTGGCTATAAAGTGAAGGGGTGTTGAAAAGAAGAACTGCTTTTTATATCTATGCAGGAAATATTATCTGTTGGTTGTTTGGTAATTGTTGGACAGCCTCTATATACAGTATAACTTCTACCTATTTAATTTAAGACGCAGATTTACACAGATTTACACTGATTTGATTTCTTCTGCGTTAATCGGTGTCAATGATTAATTTTAGTTGGATATTATACTTTCTTGTTCATTTTTGACTAGATATAGAGGTACTCACAGGGAATTTGTTTTACACATTTCTGCCTTCCATCTCATTGCTAATATTCAAAGGTAAACTCATTAATATAAAAAATAACGAGATGAACAGAAATGCTCATCTCAACTTTTAAAATCTATTTGTTTGTCTTTCCTCGGTCTTTCGCTTCAATTTATCGCGGTGGCATCGTAGTCCTGTCCGTCATCAATACTCTCACAATCATCACTTTGATCATGGGGTACCTTAACAAAGACACTGCCCACTGTTTCAGCTATTCCATCGCTGGCAACAAATGTGATCTCGTACACCCTACCATTACCCGTACCAGACCGCTCGGCTCGGACACTGGCTGTGTCTGTTCCAACTCCATCCGCATCTGGTGCATGTTTATCACCGCCAGCACCTTCGATTTCCGCTGTCGGCTCGTCACTGGTAATCCCCGTAATGGTAATTGTGACTTCGTCACCGTCCGGGTCTGTAACTCCCTCTATGGTTATGTCAACGAACTTTTGGTTGGGCGGCCAGAGACATTCTTCACTTGGATATGCCTCGATAACGACTGGTGGCTGGTTACCGCATTCAACTGTCAGGTCATAAAGGACTGGCGAATCATCTCCTGAAAGAATCTGAAGTGTCGTCTCTATTTCTATGTATCGCCCATCTGGTGTAGAACTTAAGGAATCTCCGTTGGTTGCTGTCTCCCAGGATGACCATGTACTCATGTCGTTTGAACTTCTGACTTTTACAGTTATGGATGTTCCTGCGGGTTCATCACTATTCCATGAAACAGTGCCCCAGGGGGTATCTGCTCTCTCACTGTCGAAAATAACGGTCCATGTCCCTATTTTCGTTGTTATCGTTCTTACTACAATGCCGGTCATATCGCTATAGGTGTAATGTCCGCCACTTCCAAGAATTTGCTTAGATAGGTCGATTGTATTTGTTTCAGGGTCTATCCGGTGGATATAGTTACCGCTTATATCGGTACCCCAGACTTTGCCAGCAGCATCCACTGCGACTCCTGATGGTGCGTTGAAACCTGATATTGTCGCCTGAAGGCTTCCTTCATTGTCATAGCGAGTGACTGTATTTGAACCTGAGTTCGCCACCCAGATGTTGTTATCGTCTGTGGAAACAACACCTCTAGAACAGCTCATGTGTGTGGGCTTTGTCCACTCCGTTGTGGCGGTTGTAATATCAACTCTAGAAAGCACATTATCACACCATCCAGCAACAAAGAGATGGCCAAGGTAATCTAGCCCCAATCCATAAACATAGTGCTCCATATCCAATGTACTGGTAGTTGGAGTGTCTGTTGAAGGATCCATACGTAACACATGGTTCAACTGTTGGCCAGAAGACCAGAGAATGCCATTTCCATCAATTACCGCTCCATAGGCCTGGTGATTCCATGCTGAAACATCGACGGTCTTTTGAATTTCCCCTGTTGAACCATCAATGTAGTAATATTTCATGCTATTCCATGTTCCTGCCCAGAGGTTATTGCTGGCATCAACTGCTAATCCCCTCGGAGAAGTACTCCAGCTATCGTAGTCATATCCTCCGCTATATGTCCCGGGTGCATATGTGCCTTCCTTGCCGGAGATCAGAACAACTTCATAGAGAACGCACTCATCATCACCCCAAAGAAGAATTTCGTCACCGGTAATATCCCCGTCATCATTCAGATCTTGAGAGGTCTGAATAACGCCGTCTCCATTTCTATCTATGTACTGACCAGCCTCATAGAGTCCTATTTTCACTACTGTCCCTCTCGCTCTATTACCAACCCAGCAGTTACCATCTAAATCAACGGTCGTCCTGGATGGACTACCCGCACCATCTGAAACCCAGTAACGTCCTAATTCGTCTCCTGTCTCTGTATCTACTTTAGAAACTGTGCCCTCATTGTTAGGAACCCAGATAAAGGGCAAGGTCCCAGATTCTTCAGAGAGCTGCAATTGGTTATGCACAGTAGTGTGCTCTACACCAACAAGCGTTCCTTCATCGAAATCAGCATCCGCCGTATATGTTTTGGAACAAACAAATGCCGTTGCTGTTGACACTAGCGCCAAAACGCTCGCAATCATTACTACCGCAAACAAAATTGCAGTAATTGGTTTTCGTGCACTATTTTTCGTATCGTTTTTCATTTTTTCTTTTTCACCTCCTATTTTTTTTTTGGTATTTATAAAGCGCCCCTTCTCGGCGCTTGCTTGATGCACTTACC
>CABGHG010000040.1 GCA_902158735.1 Candidatus Methanolliviera sp. GoM_oil | reverse complement strand
CTCTTCTTCAATTCTTTACCCACAGCCGTTACTGCCATCACCGGAATGCCATACCTTTCACCCTCATCAACGAGCTTTGATAAATTCAATAACGATTCTCGTTCATAATCACTTCCCACAAAGATGGATATCCCTACAGCGGAGACATTAAGTCGAATGGCATCCTCCATAGAAGTGGTTATTCCCTCATTTGCCAGATCTTTTCCAATCATGCTTGTGCCACCAGAGACCCTTAAAATGATCGGTTTACTCTTTTCTGGATCGATCGATGATCGTAATACCCCTCGTGTAACAAATAAAGCATCACAGTAAGGAAGAAGCGGTTCAACGGTTTCACCGGGTTTCTCCAACTTCCTTGTAGGACCCTGAAAATATCCATGATCTATCGGCATGAATAAACAATGCCCGTCAGATTTGATCACTTGTGCCAGACGATTTTTCATTCCCCAATCCATTATGATTCCTCTTTTGGTCTTTTTAACTGTTTTTAATAGGAAATATATATAAAGTTTCTGATGGAGATGTACTCCGTCTATCTTTCATCCTCATCATCCCCATATATGAACATATCTTCTATCTTCACTTCAAATAACTTGGCAAGTTTGAAGGCAAGATCTAAAGAAGGATTATACCTCCACAACATCATCGAGGAGAGGGAACATTTTATATTTACCAAACACAATATATCATGTTCGTTAAATACGACAAATTTTAGAAGGGGTGAATGACGTAAGAGGAATAAAAGAGCTCGCGTATCTCTATAAAACGTTGAGAAGAGAAGATTTTAGGATATTACATGCCATAGAAAGGGGAATGGTATATTTAGAGGATATCGCGACGTTTACAAAGATGGATCTGAAGGATGCATCATATTTCTTAGGAAGATTATCCAAGATCAAACTGGTGGAATACCATGAAGAGAGATACAATTTAAAGTATTCTGGTTTAGATATGCTTTCCCTGGGATACCTATATGAAAATAATGCCATAAAGGCAGTTGGAGACCAGATAGGATACGGAAAGGAGTCTGATGTCTTTGAATCGATCGGGAATGGAGATGAAGAATGTGTATTGAAGGTGCATCGTGAAGGGATATCTTTCAAAAATGTTCTTAAGAACAGACCAGGCATGAGTAAAGAAGACTGGGTCAAGATATCAAAAAAATCTGCGTTCAGGGAACAGACGGCGTTGAAAAGACTCTATCCTTACGTCTCCGTTCCAAAACCCATTGCAAGCAACAGACACGTGAACGTCATGGGTAGGATAGATGGATGCCAATTGAATAGAGCTGATCTCGAAGATCCGGGGTGGTTCCTCGATAAAATTCTGGATGAGGTGAAGAAGAGCTACGAACGCAGGATAATTCACGGAGATTTAAGCAAATATAACGTTTTGGTATCTGATGGTGAGGTATTTCTGATAGATTGGCCGCAATATGTGGAGACGGGCTTTTGGGGGTCGGAAGATATCTTAAAGCGGGATATAAAAAATATTATAAATCATTTCTCACGTAAATATTCGTTAAATACAGATCTCAAAGAGGCATTTAGGAGGATCACCAGGAGATAGTCAAATTGAGAAGAGATATGATCTTTGGGATAGACATATTCAAGGGATCTCCGAGATCTAAGACTCAACAGAAATATGCATTGGTGATCTTCGATAGTGGTAAAGATATAAAGAGATATGAGAGGATCAGCAGATTTAAGCTTCTTAGAATGGTGAAAGAAAGATCTCCAGAGATATTGGCTGTCGATAACATATATGAACTTTTAAAGGATAGAAAGGAACTATTGGCATTCTTAAAAAAACTGCCTTATGAGACAAAACTTGTTCAAGTGACAGAGAAAGAGGGGCTAAGTAAACTTGCCGCGAGATATAATATAAGTTTTAATAAAAGAAGCCCGTTAGAATCCGCAATGGTTTGTGCCTGCTTGGCAAAGATGGGGATTGGAAGAGAGGTCTCTTATATAAGCGATCGGACAAAGATAAGGGTCAGCAGGGCTAGAAGTCTTGGAAAAGGTGGTTGGAGCCAGAATAGATATGGAAGGAAGGTTCACGGGATGGTAAAACTAAAGATAAGAGAAATCAAAGAATATTTGAATAAAAGAAGTGTTGCATATGGACTAAGTATTAAAAAGGGTTTTGGAGGATACAGAAGCGGCAGTTTCATCGTCGAGGATAATATAAAAAATTTGAGCATCTCGTCTAAGAGAGGCTGTGATGTGCAGGTGAAGGTATCCCCGATCACGAAGGATGCAATGGAGTTCTCAAAATTTTCAAGGGGGCAGAGATATATAATCGTAGGGATAGATCCCGGAACCACCTCTGCCATCGCAATTCTCGACCTTGGCGGAAATGTTCTAAGATTAAGCAGTTCGAGAAACTCCTCCTTATCGGATATGATAAGATCCATCTCCAATGAAGGAACACCTGTTATAGTTGCTACGGATGTTTATCCGGTGCCATCGACCGTTGAAAAAGTAAAGAGAGATTTTAATGCGATCATCCATTCCTCTGATGATACACCGACAGATTACAAGATGGATATCACACGAGAATACGACTGTTCAAACGTTCATGAGCGAGATGCCCTCTTTGCGGCGTTGGACGCGTATAAAAAATTCAAAAATAAGTTCGAGAAGATCGAGAAAGAGACGCCGATATGGATTGATTCAGACGATATTAAAGCCGCAGTTCTAAAGGGATCTTCGCTGAAATCTGCTATTCATCTTCACTCTCCAAAAAAAGAGGATTTAGAGGAAGAAGAGGAGAAGAGCGAAGAGACAAAGGAGAAGGAGAAAGATCTCCAATCGATAAAGGAGCAGATTCGACAGATCAGAGAACACAACAACTATTTAAAGAGCACGATAGAGGAGAAGGATAAGAAGATAAAAGGATTAAAAAAATATATCGAGAGACTAAAAGAAGGCGAAAGAAGAGGAATAAAAAGAGAAAGGGAGATAATAATAAGAGAGAAAGAGATCAAAAGACAGGGAAAAGAGATTTTTAAACTTAAAGAGAAAATTAAGTCCCTTTCAGAGCAGATAGATATCTACAGAAAGATAAAAATATTGGAATCCTCCGGAAGATTTTATCCGATCAAGGTGATTGGAAATTTTAACAGGGATTCCATATTGGAATTCAATGATAAAATGGGAATAAAATCCGGTGATATAGTATATCTGAAGGATGCTACGGGGGGAGGAAGATTTACGGCAGATATTTTGATCGGATTTGGTATAAGAGCGGTGATGGCAGGGTCTGAGATGTCTCATCTGGCAAAAGAGAGGTTTTATAAGATGGGTATTCCTGTCTTTTCAGCAGAAGAGGTGGGCATTAAAGTTAGCCAGAGATCTTTGATCTTCGAACGTGTTGAGGACTTTGGCATCATTGATAGAACGGATTTTGACGGCATGATCGATGAGTGGAAGGAGAGAAATCGTGAAGAGGTGGAGAGAAGAAAGATCGAGGCGATCAAAAATATGCTGCATGACTACAAACGAGAGAGGGTCATATGAAGTTCGATCCGGCGGAATATAAAAAGAGGGCAGACGAGAATTTTGAAGCATCCTGGCTGAGCGGGGAGGAAATATTAGGTGTAAGAGATATAACTAAGAGGTATCCTCGTCTTTTATACAGGTATGGAAAGCCGCATCCAATATTTGAGACCATAAATAACCTTAGAATGGCTTATCTGAGAATGGGGTTTGAAGAAGTCGTCAATCCAGTAATTGTGGAAGAAGAAGAAGTGAAGAGACAGTTTGGCCACGAATCTTTGGCTGTCTTGGATAGATGTTTCTATCTCGCGGGGCTTCCGAGACCTAACATTGGAATATCTAAAGAGGAGATAAGAAAGATTGATGAGATCATCGGAAGAAATTTAGAAGAGAAGGAGATAGAGGCAATGAAGGAAAGCTTTCACGCCTATAAAAAAGGAAGGATAGAGGGAGACGATCTGATCTCCGTCCTCTCCGAAAAACTTTCCATCGATGACCTCTGTGGAACAAAGATCATAGGCGAAGTATTTCCTGAGTTCAAGGAGCTTTCACCGATAGCGACGAAGAAGACGCTTAGAAGCCACATGACATCTGGGTGGTTCATAACTTTGAGTGAGATGTTAAATAAGAGAGAATTACCGATACGGCTATTCTCCGTGGATAAATGTTTCAGACGAGAGCAGAAGGAAGATGCTACAAGACTTCAATGTTATAATTCGGCCTCTTGTGTCATTATGGATGAAGATGTGGGGGTGGACGACGGCAAAGCTATCTCGGAGTCCTTACTCGCGCAGTTCGGCTTTGAAGATTTTAGATTCAGGTTGGATGAGAAGAGGAGTAAATATTACATTCCAGGCACACAAACGGAGGTCTTCGCATACCATCCGGCACTCGTGGGTTCTAACACCAAATATAGCGATGGATGGGTAGAGATAGCGACATTTGGCATATATTCACCCACGGCGCTTGCCCAATACAACATACCGTATCCCGTGATGAATTTAGGATTGGGCGTTGAGAGACTTGCGATCATCCTATACAACAGCAAAGATATAAGGGAACTCGTCTATCCACAATTTTATCGAGAAGAACTTTCGGACGGAGAGATATCGAGAGGTCTGTATCTGAAAGAGACGCCAAAGACGGATCAGGGGCTAAAACTCGCAGACTCGATCAAAGATGCATGTGCAAGATATGGGACGGAGAAGAGCCCCTGTAAATTTTTTGTATGGCGGGGTGAGATTTATGGAAGAAGAATAGAGGTAAATATCGTCGAGCCCGAGGAGAATACGAAATTATGTGGGCCTGCATATATAAACAAGATCATCGTGAAAGACGGAAATATATTAGCGGTTCCAGAAGATTCTGAAGCGATAAAAGGGGGAACGGATACGGGTATAACATTTTCAGATGCGTTCTCCCAACTGGCGGCAAGCAAGATAGAAAATCTTTTGGCTTATGGGAACTTCAACGAGGAGGAGCGTAAAGTAAGGGTCAGGGCGGTTAAATCAAGGGTCAGAGCCGTTAAAACTCTTGGAGATATAAATATAGGTGTAAAAGAGTATGTACATCGGTATATAACGAGCAAAAAAAAGAAGATTGATGTTAGAGGACCCGTCTTCACAACCATCGAGACGGAGGTGATAGAATAGGGATAGATACGAAGAGAATGGTGGAGGAACAGATACGCCTGAGCATAGAAGTAATATTAAAAAACGGTTTTGATGAGGTTAAATACATCGCGGGCGTAGATTCCGCCTTTCTAAATGATAAGATAATCTCTGCGGCAATATTGATGGATTATGATAGCATGAAGGTCGTGGGGAAGGAATATCATATAGGAGAGATCGATTTTCCATACATTCCAGGACTGCTATTCTATAGAGAGGGGAAGAATACTTTGAAGGCGATCGATAAGTTGAAGATCGATCCTGATATCATAATATTTGATGGTGGAGGGATAAACCATCCGAGAGGGATTGGATTAGCGAGTCATATTGGCGTACTTCTAAAGAAGCCTACGATAGGCGTGGTAAAGAATATGTTCTCCGGCTCCTGCAAGATTCCGGAAGAGGTCGGCGAGAAGGAGCCGATAATACTAGATGGAAAGAAGATAGGATACGCATACAAATCAAAGAAGGTTGCAAAACCGATATATATCACACCAGGAAACCTAATATCGGTAGATTCCGCTTTTTTTGTTGTGAAACATTTTATAAGAGGATATAAACTGCCAGAACCCGTGAGAGAGGCGCATATATTTGCTGGTGAGATGAAGAATCGGTTTTTAGTGTAAGGCAAAAATATATATTAGCAAGTGAGAACATAATTAAAGTAGATTTGTTACTGATTGGCAAAATAATGGAGGTAAAATAATGGAGATGAAGATGATAAGGGTGGATGCAGTAAGTCCAAATCCTCTACAACCGAGAGAGGCATTTGATAGAGAACGACTTAAGGAATTGGCCAATACTATCGATGAGATGGGTGTGCTCCAACCAATACTTGTAAGACCAAAGGAAGGAAGATATGAGATTATTGCAGGAGAAAGACGTTGGAAAGCCTCACAAATAGCAGGGAAGAAAGAGATACCAGCGTTGATAAAAGATGTGCCCGATGGCGAAGTGATGATCGAGAGTTTGATCGAGAATGTGCACAGAGAGGATTTAAAGCCAGTTGAACAGGCAAAAGCGATTTTGGAGGTGTTTGAGGCTGCAAGTGTGTCCAATCCTCGATTAGAGATAAATGATAACTTACCAAATAATGTTTTAAGAACTTGGGATAAACTGAGAGGGCATAGGCATAAAGACACTCCTTTGACAGAAGAAGAGGAGATAATAGACAAAACGGTAAAGAAGATTGGGTTGGGGCATAGACCAGTGTATGAAGCCCTCAGCATTCTCAAACTGCCTAAATCAATACAAATCGAAGCAACAGAGAAAGGAACCGGTAAACGCCAACTTGCAAGAATTTCGGCGATTAAAGATAAAGAAGATCAAGAAAGGGTTTTTAGAAGAGTAGCAGATGAGAAACTTTCTGAAGAAGCGACGTCAAAACTCGTGAAAGTCGTAAAAAAAGCTTCAGAACCAGTAAAAAAGGCAGTGCTTGAGGAAAAATCAAAAATTACACCGGAGATCGCCGAAAAAATAATAACTGTTAAAAAAGAAGAAGACCAAGAAAAGATCATTAAAAAGGTGAAAAAAGAAGATCTGACGATAGAAGGAACAGAGAAGCTTGTAGAGGTCATTGAAAGATCTTCTGAGATGGTTAAAAAAGCCGTCTTAAAGCCAGAATCAAAGATAACACCAGAGATCGCCGTAAGGATAAAAGAATTTCCAGAGGAAGAACAACAAAGAGAGATAATTAAAGAAATAGAAAGATCGGAGGATTTGAGAGAAAAGGGCATCAATGCTTTCATTGACGATCGGTTGGACATCACCAAAGGTAGGAGAGAACCAGAGATAACAATACATAATCCTCATAAGAGGCTTGTTGAGGATTATGAAAGGATCTATAATGATGTAACAACGATGTATGCAAATCACGTTTTAGATTTACCAAAAGGTTATAGAGAGAAGGCAATTGGATATATGGAGGCGTCGTATAGGCATTTAGGGAGGGAATTAGAAAAATTGAGAGGAATCAAACCAATAGAGGCTTAAATGAGGCCATTAACTGGCGAAGAGAAGGAAAAAATTGTAGAAGATGTAGAAAAAGGTAAGCCAGCTGATCAGATACGAAGAGAGTATGGGATTTCAGAAGAAGGTCTATTAAAAATATTGGATGATTATGGAATTGCTAAAATAACGAAAAGAAAGAAAAAAGTGAGAAAAGGCATTATTTGGTTACATAATAATCAGACGGCAATACGTTTAGGAAGATGGCTTGCAGATCATTCGGATGGTGAATTTACTCTGGATGATTTAATAATGGCAATAGAGTACGATCCTGATGATAGACACGATAGAATAAAAGTTTATAACGTAATAGCATATTGGAGAGAAAAAGCAAAGGATGTGTGGGATTACTTGGTTGAAGCTGGTAAAATACCAGACGGAAAATTTGCAGAACGTTGGAAAAATTTTCTCGATTATTATAACGAGAATTACAGTGCCTTTTATCTACTCTACGACAGTAGTCCAAAGGCATATTTCCAGCCAGATTTTAGTGAGAAAGAGAGCCTCGACCAAATAAGAATCCGGAAACATGCAAAAGCTTTGAAAACCGTTTTAGAGGAGATGGGTATCTTTGATGAAGAACTATTAGTAACTGGAGGATCTATTCGTGAGGCGATGCAGGCAACAAAAGAATTTACCAAAAAATATATCACCGACTCAACATATAAGGAATTGGAAGGCGGACAAGATACAAAATTTGAGAAATAAAATTTGAGAAATATCCAAAAGAAGAAGTGGATGTCTTAAAATCGAGGAGGGAGGATGAAAAACAATGGAAATGAAATTAAAAGGTGAAGAATTTTGGTTTTTAGAAAATAAGAGCGAAGAGAAAGATAAGAGGATATACGATGACTTACAGGAGGCTGTCAAGGCATTAAAAGACTTAATGGCGTCTGAAGTCGAACCACAGGATATATACTTGGTGTCTGTTACGGTTGCCAATAAGGATTGGAAGATAACCCAAGTGCCCTGGAGTGAGATAGCCGTACGATTGGCAAAAGTGAAATAAAATTTTTTATTGGATTATAATATTGGGAGGGCGGATTTTTTCCTTTTTCTATTTTTTATCAAAACCAGAGATCGAAACCCTTAAATACCAAAATAGGGATGATTCTCAAAGATGATATGACAGGAGAGACGGAAGCACTGAAGAGACTTGCACTGCTCGGGGGATGTCAGAATCTTAAGATATCTTCTGCGGTATTTGCCAGGGAGACGGAGACGAGCATGCAGACCGCTGCCAGAAGATTAAAAGATCTGGAGGATAAGGGATTTATAGAGAGAAAGATCGTCGGCGATGGACAATACATAAAGATAAGTGAGGGAGGGTTAAACATTTTAAGAAACGAATATTATGAGTATAAAAAGATATTTGAGGACTTGAAAGCCCCGATAGTCTTTTTAGGGGAAGTCTTCACGGGACTTGGAGAAGGGCAATATTACATCTCCTTAGACGGTTATAGAAGACAGTTGATAGATAAACTTGGATTTGATCCCTTCCCTGGAACGTTGAATTTGAAGATCGATGAAGAGAGTATATTGAGGGTAAGAGAGTTGAATGAGATCGATGCTATAAGGATAGAGCCCTTCAAATCTGAAAAAAGAACGTTTGGCGGCGGGAAGTGCTATAAGGTAAAGATAAACGGTACAGAGGGAGCAATAATCGTCCCGGATAGAACTCACTATTCAAGAGACCTGATGGAGATAGTCTCTTCAAAAAATTTGAGAAGAACATTGAACTTGAGGGATGGTAATATAGTGGAGGTAGTTTATGATAGACGAGGGGATAAGAGAACTGGAAAAGGGTAGAACAATCCTTCTCTTCGATTCAGAGGAGAGGGAGGGAGAAACAGATTTGGTCATTCCTGCCATTTCAACCGCGCCGAAAGACGTGGCAAAGATGAGAAGAGATGGCGGGGGTTTGATCTGTGTTTCGATACATCCCGATGCTGCAAAGAAATTTGGTCTTCCCTATATAACCGATATTTTGGAATATGTCGGTGATAATGGCTCTTTTAAGTTATCTAACCTAACTGAGAGGAAAGGGGACCTAAAATACGACTCAAAATCTGCCTTCTCTCTCTGGGTAAATCATATAGATACGTTTACAGGAATAACTGATATAGATCGGTCTTTGACGATAAGAGAGATAGGAAAAGCGGTAAAACGGGTGATGAAAGGAGAAGAGGTTGATTTTGGAGAGTATTTCAGGTGCCCCGGGCACGTCCCACTACTGAGGGCATCCGATAATTTGACTTATGATCGGAGGGGGCAGACTGAATTGTCTATTGTCATGGCAACGATGGCTGGGATAAATCCGGCGATGGTCGTCTGTGAGATGCTGGATGAAAATAGTGGAAGAGCTCTCTCGAAAGAAGATGCAAAGAAGTATGCGGAGAAAGAAGGGATGGTCTTTGTGAAGGGGAAAGATGTAATCGATGCGTACGAAAAGTACGAAAAGTACGAAAATTTTGAGAGGAGATGATTATGGCAAAGGCATGGAAATTTGGAGATGACATAGATACGGATGCGATCATTCCAGGGAGATATTTAGTATTGAACGAGCCAAAAGAGCTCGCAGAACATCTATTTGAGGGGGTAAGACCCGGATTTAGAGAGAAGGTTAAGAACGGCGACATCATCGTTGCGGGAGTGAACTTTGGGTGCGGCTCAAGCAGGGAGCATGCTCCTCTTGCAGTGAAGGGTGCCGGAATAAGTTGTGTGGTTGCAAAATCTTTTGCACGGATATTTTTTCGAAATGCGGTAAACTTGGGATTACCTCCTGTGGAATGTGAGCAGGTAGATGAGATAGATGAGGGAGATCAGATAGAGGTGAAGATGAGTGACGGCGTATTGAGGGATATAACAAAAGATAGGGTTTATGCCATAAAGCCCATGCCACCATTTCTTCAAGAGATTATGAGAGAAGGGTTGGTGGAATATACGAAAAAGCGGATAAGTGGGAGCAAGGAAATATTGTGATACAACTCCAAAAATAGTCAGCTTTATAATATAGACCTTCTTCATGCCACTTAAGTGATAAAAATGATGCAGGATCTTGAATATATCTTTAATCCCAGGTCGATAGCGGTGGTGGGTGTCTCCGAAAAACCCTTGAATTACACCAGAATAGCTTTCTTAGATTCTCTGAAGGAATTTGAATATCCGGGAGAGATATATCCCATCAATCCCAAAGTAAGCGAAATATCAGGCTTAAAGGCTTATGCCAGTATTTTGGACGTTCCCGGACCTGTAGATCATATTATTTGTGGTATCAAAGCGAGTCTTACCCCCCAACTTATGAAAGAATGTGCAGTGAAGGGAGTGAAATCCATTCACCTCTTCACCTCCGGTTTCAGTGAAACAGGAGCGGAGGAAGGAATTCATCTTGAGAGGGAGATTACAGATATTGCTCGCGATGGAGGGGTGAGAATTATAGGGCCGAACTGCATGGGGATATACTGCCCCAGCTCCGGGATATCCTTCGATAGTTCCTTCCCCAAAGAGGGCGGAAATGTGGCTTTTCTCTCTCAAAGCGGTGGAAATTCTATCGAATTGGTTCAGCTCGGGGCAGCAAGAGGTGTACGTTTCAGCAAGGTCATCAGCTTTGGGAACGCCTCAGATTTGAATGAATGTGATTTCATGGAATATCTTACCCATGACCCGCAAACCGAGATCATAATACTCTATATTGAAGGAACAAAAGATGGAAAACGCTTCGTTAGTGTGTTGAAAGAGGCAGCAAGAACTAAACCTGTAATTGTACTTAAAGGAGGATTGGGAGATGCAGGAAGCAAAGCGGTGGCGTCCCACACAGGGGCATTGGCTGGCGATAATACCATCTGGAGCGCCCTCTTTGATCAGTTGGGTATCATACAGGTCTACGACCTCGAAGAGTTGATCGATATGGTCCTGCCATTTCAGCATATCAAACCGCCACGGAGCAGACGGGGCGGGATCATTGGTACCGGTGGGGGCTTCGGTGTCTTGGCCACAGACAACTGCGAGAGTGAAGGATTGTTTGTACCTTCGCTTCCGGATGAGGTGAGAAAAAAACTGAGAGAGATCATTCCCGAAGAGGTAGATCCGGGAACGAGTGTACGAAATCCAATAGACTTATCAGGTTCGGGATGGAATCCAGAGATATTCTCCCAAACCCTTAAGATGATGACCGACTATGAGGGAGTTGATTTTCTCTTCATCTTTACCGCGGTATCCTTTGGCCTCTATCGTGGAACAAATGTGATGATAGATATGCAGATCGATGCCCTCATTGAGAGCAAAAAGAGTATCGATAAGCCCCTCGTCATA
>CABGHG010000039.1 GCA_902158735.1 Candidatus Methanolliviera sp. GoM_oil | reverse complement strand
CCTTTCATTCGCAAAACCGCCTTTTGCTGTAGTAGATCCCATTTCAAATGTTGCCATTTCTCCCAATCACCCAAATTCCAAAAATCTTTCTTACCCTTTTTTATTTTCTATTTTTTACGATTCCTTCAACCACTATTTTATCTAATGGACTAAAATTTTCACTTCTTCTCCCATTTATAAAGCTCTACAACCTGTGAAAGTGTGCTTCCCCGTCTTATCTCTTCTCTTATCCTCGCTTCGTTCTTCTTCACTTCCACCGCCCTTCTTGCGATCTCATAAGCCCTCTCCCTCGGAATAACGACCACACCGCTATCGTCTCCCACGATCCAGTCTCCGGGCTTAACGGACTCTCCGCAACAGGATATCTCGGCATTTATCTCCCCGAAACCCTTTGGTTCTCCAGCGTTTGGCACCGTTGCCGTTGCAAATAAGGGATATTTCAACTTCATTATATCATCCACGTCCCTCACACCTCCATCGATCACCACACCAGATATTCCCTTATTCATACAGCTTCTCGTTGCCAATTCACCCCATGGTGCAATATCTTTTCTTCTATCATTATTTATGACGATGACATCTCCTCTTCCAGCTATATCTATCGCCTCAACGGGTTTAGCCCAATCTCCTGCAAAAGTCTGCACCGTTACGGCTCTCCCAACCATCTTTACTCCTCTATTTACCGGAAAGATGCCGCTCATCGCCCCCTTTCTGTGCATTGCGTCGCTTATGTTCGGCGTCGAAACTTTTTCTAAAAGCTCTCTCGTCTTCTCGTCAAGTGTCTTCTCTTCTTCATACTCTATTTTTGGTTCATCTATAGCTCTTCTTATCTTAATCGTGGATTCTTCGACGTTTGCAGAGTGGATGATGTTCCCGCCTACGATGACAATCTTAGCACCATATTTTACAGATTGGGCGGCGCTTTGAGCATTTAATCCCCCCGCTACGGCTATAGGAATCGAGACGTTCTTTGATATCTCTTTCAATATATCAACAGAAGTTTTTCCTACCATCTGCTCATCTATCCCTGCGTGCACGTTCAGATAATGCACTCCAAGACTCTCCAGCTCTTTCGCTCTCTCAACAGGATCTTTTACCGCCAGAAGATCGACCATTATCTCCACCCCATACAGATTTGCCGCCCTGATCGCTTCCTCAATCGTGGTATCGTCCACGTTTCCGAGAACATTTATTATATTTGCACCGGATTTTGCGGCCATCTCCACCTCAATTGCCCCTGTATCCGCCACCTTCATATCCGCCACAATCTTTTTAGCCGGAAAAGTCTCCCGTAAGGTTCTTACAGCGTTCATACCTTCACTCTTTATTAGGGGAGTTCCCGCCTCTATCCAATCTGCCCCACCTTTCACTGATTCTTTTGCGATCTGAACCGCTCTATCCAACTCTAAAAGATCCAATGCAACTTGTATTATTGGTTTATTGCCCATAACAATTGACCCCTATTAGTATGGAAAGACCCCATAGAATACATAATTTGCCGCTTCATGAATGTCGCCTACTTCGACGATCTTCATCCCCCACGCGCCTGCGGCATATTTGACCATATCTATTGGGACCGAATGAACTCTTTCAGTGGTATAACCAAAGAATCTTTTAACCTCTGTAACCTGTACCGTCTGGTGAGATTGACCCTTTGGTATCAAGAAAGTCTTAACACCGGATTTAGCTGCCGCCTCCGCCTTCCCAAATATTCCGCCAACTGGTCCGATGGAGCCATCTTCTTGGATTGTACCGGTTATCATGACTCCATCCCACAGATCCTGTCCCGTTATGGCAGAGATCAGCACCAATGTCATCGCCGCTCCGGCAGAATTCCCATCGACGATCTGCGCGTTGGGTGAATAGATCGTAAATATTACGTCATACTTTGAGAAGTCGAAATTCAATATCTTCCCAACAACTTTTACGGCAGTCTTCTCGGAATCTTGGGTATAAAATCCTGTTAATACGTATGTGGTATCCACGAGCATCCTTCCATCTCCCGGTATTACTTCGACCGAAACATTCTCTATAACACCTTTGCCCTGATCATCTACCGCGACGGTCTTTATAGATGAACCCATAGCCGCGGCGGGCATGAAGAAGATACAAGATATGCAAGAGACCAATATCACCATAAGGATAATTAGCGAAAAGATCTTTTTCCGTGGCATAACTAATGTATTTTTAAAGGGGGAGAGAGATATAATTTTTGGTGGATGGAAATAGCGGTGATACCATGGACTTACAGAATTTAAAGATCGTCGGTACAGCCCACGTCTCTGAAAAAAGTATAAAAGAAGTTAGAGAGACCATAAGGAAAGAAAAACCAGACATAGTTGCGGTGGAGCTTGATGAGGGAAGATTTAGGGGTTTAATTGAGAGAGAGGAGACGTCTTTGAGAGAGGTTTTAAGAGCAAGAGACGGTGAAGTCCGCCTATTACTTCTTCAGTGGCTTCTCTCACATATCCAAAAAAAAATTGGAAAGGGTGTAGGTATAATGCCGGGGGAAGAGATGCTTACGGCAGTAGAAGAAGCAAAAAAGATCGGAGCAAGTGTTGTTCTGATCGATAGAGATATAAGAATAACGCTTCAGCTACTTAGAGAGAGGATGACTTTTAGAGAGAAGATTAGAATATTTTTCTCACTGTTAAGATCTCTATTCATCAGAAAAGGCGAGTTGATAGAATTGGATCACATCACCGACGAGGACGTCTTGGATGATCTTGTAAACGAGTTTAAAAAACTCTCCCCAAACGCGGCAAAGGTACTGATAGATGAGAGGGATGCGTACATGGCAAAAAATCTCCTATCACTATCTCAAATGGGTGAAGATAAAAAAATTGTTGCAGTGGTTGGTGCCGGGCATGAGAAAGGGGTGAAAAGATATATCAACTACCCCTCCCTCACCGAAGGGGTCTTCTTGGGCAAAGGAGATAAATAAGTAGGAGATCACACCGACTTTCAGAATACTGAAAATCTTCGATTTGACATACTATGAATGTGATGATCGTTGCGAAACAGGATAGAGAAAACCTGAAGAAGGCAAAGAGTCTCGGAAATTATTTTAACAACGTCGTTTACGATATTAACACCGCAGAACAGATAGGCGAAAGCGGAAGTAGTTTTAAAGATTTTAAGGATGGCATAATCATAACACTTGGAGGTGACGGAACGCTTCTATGGGCGTCGAGATATGCTGTATCTCCAATACTTCCGGTCAGGACGGGGGGAGTCGGGTTTTTGTGCACCACGGAATACCGAGTACTCATCGAGCACATAGAAGATGTGAAGAACGGAAGATACTTCATAAGAGAGGTTAGGAGGTTGAGGTGCAACGATCATCATCCCGCCTTGAATGAGATCGTGATAGCAAGGAGGGATATCTCCAAAATTTTTAATTTAGCGATCACCGTCGGAAAGGAGGAATTCGAGATGAAGGGGGATGGTATAATATTCTCCACTTCGCTTGGATCGACCGCCTATGCCCACTCCGCCGGTGGACCGGTTATAGATCCGATGTTGAACGTTATAAATATGGTACCGGTCTCTTCCCTATCTCCGAAAATCGGTGCATTGGTTTTTCCCATCGAAAGAGAAATAACTGTGAAGGCTTTAAAAGATGGAATCCTCGTGATAGATGGTCAATGGGAAGAGGAGTTTGAGAACGGAGAAAAATTTATAATAAGAGAGGGAGAACCATTGAAGTTGATATTATTCTCGGAGGACAAATTTTATTCCAAATTAAAAGGATTCTTGAGATTATAGAAATGAAGATATTTGATCCTTATTATTTTTATGAGAATCGAGGATTGGGAAGCAACTCGATCTTGATAGATGCTTCTCCAAAGGTCATCGTCGATACAGGCATGAACCCAAGGAGGCTTTCAAAGAGGATGGCGGTGGATGGTTTTCACCCGGAAGAGATTGGGATGGTGGTTAATACGCATAGTCATATAGATCATACGGCGGGAAATAGGTTTTTTAGAAGGAGAGGTGCGAAGGTTCTTACCTGCATCGGAGAATATCTCGATCTAAAAGATGTTTGTTTGAAAGTCATCTCTACTCCGGGTCATTCTCCAGGCTCCGTGTGCCTATATGACGAAGATAACAGAGTTCTAATCTCAGGAGATACGATACTTCCGTACTGTGTCGGAAGGTGGGATCTCCCCGGAGGAGACCTTGAATCGCTAAAAATATCCGTGCTAAAACTTTCAGAGCTAAAAGTGGATTATCTTCTTCCAGGGCATATGTACCCTTTGACGAACAGAAAGGATATATTAGAGAGCATGAACGCCATCATGGAGATGCTTGGTATATGAGAAACATAATGAAAGATAAATATACATTGGTCTTTCAAAAAAAGGTATAACAAATGAAAAATATTCAAGAAAAATTTGATACCGTTATTACAAAAAATACATTTTACTTTTACAATAGAGAGTTTGAGGAAGCTTATGAAGGATATGTTAATTCAATCAAGGAAACTTTACTTGTATTGAAGAATCAAATTCAAAACATGGGTTTGAGAAAAGAATTATTTGAAGACTTAGTTCATAAAAAGGAGAATGGATTAAGGGCTTTGCTTGCATTAACAGGTTTTTCAAATGAAAGTCTGAAAAGACTTATAACTTTTATACGAATAGCTGATGACACTGAATTAAATGCTCTTGTTTATAAAGAAAAATGGATAATGGAAGCAGAAATAGGTGACGGAGAGGATGTTAAGGAATGGTCAGATAGTGAACTACCCCACCCTTACGGATTGGGCTTCCTGGTTCACCGATTTTACCAAAATCTCCGCAGGCTTTCAATTCGGGCAGCCCCTGCCCTACATACTTTCTATCTCAAATCCCATTCACAAGAGAAGAGAATTGAGCCTTCGAGTTTTACATCCAAAGGTTTTGTTGGAAAACCTCTTCCTCTGGTATATGAGAATATGTACGGACTTGGAGGATTTAAAGGTTTTGGTTTATCATCCACACTCTCACGGATGGGGTCTTCAAAGGAGATAAAATGGGGATCGGGTTTGAAAAGGGAGATTTAGGCGAATTAATAAGCAATGCCCCAGATAAGAAGCGAACAATGGACTTTATCATCCCACATAAAAGAAGCCCAAAAATAATTATTGAGTGTTCATATTTAGTTACAATATCTTCGGGCCAAGGGGATAAGTCAAAAACAGAGATTTCAATTGATTCTTTAATCAAAGAGCATTATCCCAAAGCCCACTTTTTAGGTTTCGTTGACGGTATTGGTTGGTATGTAAGAAAAAATGATCTAAAAAGAATGGTCGCTGCGTATGAAGATGTATTTACTTTCCATCAAGACGAATTAGAACGATTTAAGCAATTATTAGAGGAGGTGTTTGGTGAATGCTAAATAAATACATCAATAGTATTATTCAGGGGGATTGCTTAGAAGTTATGAAAAATATTCCAGATAATTCTGTAGATATAACATTTGCCGATCCTCCCTTTAATCTAAAAAAGAAATATAATGGATATAAAGATAACAAGGAATTTAACACATATTTGGAATGGTGTAAGCAGTGGATATATGAAATGGTGAGAATTACCAAACCTACCGGTTCTATATTCGTCCATAATATTCCAAAATGGCTAACATACTATGCGGATTTTTTGAATGAAATTGCTTACTTTAAACATTGGATTGCCTGGGATGCACCAACCGCGCCGATGGGGAAAAGCTTACAGCCTTCTCATTATGGTATTTTATATTATGTGAAAGACCCAGAGAAAAATAAATTTTATGAAATACGTTATCCTCATAAACGGTGTAGAAAATGTGATTATCTTTTAAAAGATTACGGTGGAAAAAAAGCCAAGTTACATCCGTTTGGGCCTTTAATTTCTGATGTCTGGACAGATATTTATCGGATTAAGCACAACAAATATAGAGATGAACATCCGTGTCAGCTGCCAATACATTTATTAGAACGGATAATTCTGATGAGTACGGATGAAGATGATATTGTACTGGATCCTTTTGTTGGGACTGGAACAACAGTTATTGCCGCAAAAAGATTGGAACGAAGATTTATCGGGATCGATATTGATGAAAAGTATATAAATATCACAAAGGATAAACTTGCAGGAGTTTCATCCAACTCTAAAATTGGTGATATTTGGGTTAGTTTTTACTTGGATGAGATAGAAACAATTAGGGATATAGATTGGGTAAAATTGGCACAACATTTTTTAATTCCTGAGAATATTAAAGATATTGATTTTACAAAAATAAAAAAAATAAAATTTGATAAGCAAACAAGATTATTAAAATATGAAAATATTAAAATATGAAAAGAATAAGATTTTACCAATATATGACAGACGAATATATCCTCCTCTATGGGAATAGCTACACGAACTCGAATATCTACTACGTAACGAAATTTTTAAGCCCAGATCCGTTTCTATGTTTAGTATCTAAGGATTTAAAAGATAAAAAAATTTTTTTGTCGGAGATGGAGACAGGAAGGGCGTTAAAAGAGTCAAACGCGAACGAGATCAAGAGTTATAGGGATTATAACTATGATGCAATATATAGAAGATATAAAGATCCAGGTGTAGCGTTTGCAAACCTGATCCTAAAGATATTAAAAGAGCAATGCATCAAGAAAATATCCGTGATGAGAGATTTTCCATCGTTCTTCTATGAATTCTTGAAGGATGAGGGGCTTCCACTAAAAATTTTGAAAGATCCTTTTAGAGATATGAGGAGAAGAAAGGGAGAGGAGGAGTTAAATAAGATAAAAAAAGCTCAGAAAGCGTGTGAAGTTTCGTTGGAAACGGTGAAGAAGATAATCGAGCATGCGAAGGTCAAAAAGAGAACTCTTTATTATAAAGAGAAGGAGTTGACATCAGAATATCTGAGGGTTACGATAGAGAAGACCCTCTTGGAGAACGGATCATTCTGCGATAGCGTGATATGTGCTTCTGGAAGGGATTCTTCCGATCCCCACTCTGTTGGACACGGGGCAATAAGAGAGGGTGAACCCATCGTGATCGATATCTTTCCAAATCTCATAAATGAGAGGTATTATTCCGATATGACAAGGACATACGTCAAAGGGGAGCCGAACGAAGATCTCCTAAATATGTATGATGCCGTTTTCGATGCACAGGAGCTCGCCTTCAAAGAATTAAAGGCAGGAAGAAGGTGTGAAGAGGTTCATCTTACCGTTTGCGAATATTTTGAATCACTCGGATATGGAACAGAGAGAAATAATGATAAAGAAGGTTTCATCCATTCCACCGGGCATGGAGTCGGCCTAAACGTGCACGAACCTCCTTTTATAGGAAGAAATGATGAGAGACTGGTCGAAGGAGACGTCGTGACGATAGAACCGGGTTTATATTATAAAGAGATTGGGGGAGTGAGAATAGAAGATATCGTGGCGATAAAGAGAGACGGATATGTCAACTTAACAAAATTAGATAAGAAATTTATTATAGGGTGATCAATTGAACGAGGAAATATTGGATAAATATAGATTGGCGGGCAAGATACTATCTTCCGTAGCAAGAGATGCGGCTAAGATGGTGAAGAAAGGGGAAAAGCTTTTATCGGTGGCGGAATTTGCTGAGGAGGAAATAAAGAGGCGAGGGGCGGAAATAGCATTTCCGTGCAACATATCGCTGGATGATGAGGCAGCACACAGAACGCCTTTTAAAGGAGAGGAGACCAGATTCAACGATGAGATCGTGAAATTGGATATCGGATCACAGATCGATGGATACATCGCGGATATGGCAGTGACGATCGACCTCTCGGGAGAGCGAGAAGAGTTAAAGAGAGCGAGCGAGGCGGCGCTGAATAACGCTATAGATCTGGTACATGCCGGGGTAAACACCAAGGATCTATCCGAGACAATCGAGAAGACGATAACCGATTTTGGTTACAGACCAGTTGCAGACCTATCCGGACATGGCCTTCTGCAATACAATGCTCATGCTCCCCCAACGATATCCAATAGATGTATAAAAAAGGGCGTTGATCTTGAAGAGGGACAAGTTATCGCCATAGAGCCGTTTGCCACAGATGGTATTGGAAGAACTAAAAGGGGAAATATATTAGAGATATATAGCTTCCTTGAGCGGAAACCCGTGAGATTAATGAATATGAGGAGATTCATAGATGAAGTAGAGGAGTATAAGACTCTACCGTTCGCAAAGAGATGGCTAAGATCGCCTTCAGATATCATGTTAAATCAGCTCGTGGATAAGGGAATTTTATATTCTTTTCCCGTCTTAAAAGAGGAAAGCGGTGGATTTGTGGCACAGAAAGAACATACGATGATCGTGCTGGAAGATGGGTGTGAGGTGACGACAAAATGAATATCTTTCACTATAAGGGGTAAGATGGACGGGACAGAAGATATCGTCGAGTTATTGTTAACCACGGCTATATATAATGAAGGGGACATCTCACCCGATGATCTGCCTCGAAATATGAGGCAAAATTACTGGGATCCGAATAAGGGAAGGATGAAAAACCCCATTGAGGTTACGGATAGAGACGTCGAAGAGATCTATGGGATAAAAGATGCGCAAAAATTCGTTAAAAGCATTCCGTTCATCGATTATATCGAGTTTGGATCCAAGATAAGATTGATTAACCTTGAGATGGGGACTAAATGGTTCTTAAATAGGGAAGGTTCCTTGGAGAGAGTGAATAACAATCCAGTCCTCGCCCGTTATTTTGTGGATAGAGGTTTAATTGATATAGACTGCGATGCGGTTAAGTGTAGGAATCCTCCTCTATCATCGGATAGAGGGTGGACAGAATTTCTCTTAAATGACCTATCTAAAGATAAAAAGATGATCGCGGCACTCGATCTCGTGAAGATATATTCCCCCGAAGATATCCTCTTTTCTATGGAAGATCTCGTCGTGACAGAGGAACAGATGGCAGAATTGGAAAAGATGGCAGTAGCTATCGAAAATAGCGAGTATTTAGGGAGGTTAAAATTATACGATATAGGAAAATTATTGTTCATCGGTCCGCCTGGAACGGGAAAGACGACGCTTGCCAGGGCGACAACAAAATATTTCGGTCTTCCAATGGTCGAGGTGAGAATCTCGATGATAATCGATCAGTATCTTGGTGAGACCTCCAAGAATATAGATAGGGTCTTTGAACTTGCAAAGAGGATCTCCCCTTGTATCTTATTCATTGATGAATTTGATTTTATCGCAAAGACCAGAACATCAGACGAGCATTCCGCTGTAAAGAGGGCCGTCAATACGCTTCTAAAGAGTATAGATGAGATAAGCCTAATAAATGATGGTGTATTACTCATAGGAGCCACAAATCATCCCCAATTGTTGGATATTGCCGCGTGGAGGCGTTTTGATGCGGTGGTATACTTTCCGCTGCCAGATGACGAGATGAAAGAGAGAATCCTCGAGATCCTTCTCTCTAATGTAGAAGGAGAATTTGATCTAAAGGAGATCGTGAAATTGACGGAGGGTTTTTCTGGCTCTGATCTGCGTTTGATTGTTAAGGGGGCAGTTCTCGGTGGTTTGAAGGAGAAAAGAAAAGATATCACAGAGAAAGATCTGTTGAGATCTGCGAATGAGATAAATAGAAGGAAAGAGTTAAAAGAAGATATTGGAGGGTATTTTGGAATTGAGTGAACCTTGTGTTAATATGGGATTGGTGGGTCACGTAGATCATGGAAAGACCACGATTGTCAGTGCCTTTTCTGGGGAATGGGCTGATAGGCATAGCGAGGAGACGAAGAGGGGAATATCTATCAAGTTGGGATATGCGGATGCAACATTCAGAAAATGCCCAAAATGTCCGGAACCGGACGCATATACGGTCGAGGAAAAATGTCCAAATTGTGGAACCAAGACAGAAGAGCTTAGAACGGTCTCTTTCGTTGATGCTCCTGGACATGAGACGCTCATGGCAACTATGCTCAGTGGGGCTGCCATAATGGACGGGGCTATACTGGTTATATCCGCTGATGAGTCATGCCCACAGTCACAGACGAAAGAACATCTGATGGCCCTAAGTATAATAGACATCGATAAGATTGTGGTTGCCCAGAATAAGATAGACATCGTCTCAAAAGAGGCGGCACAGGAGAATTATATCCAAATAAAAGAATTCCTGAAGGGGACATTAGCGGAAGACGCTCCAATAGTGCCGATATCTGCCCAACACAGGATAAATATGGATGTTTTAATCGAGGAGATAGAAGAGAACATTCCCACACCGAAACAGAAGATAGATGCGCCGGCCAGACTCTTGATCGCGAGATCCTTTGACGTCAATAAACCAGGTTCGCCTATAAATAAACTCGTTGGCGGTGTTGTGGGCGGTTCTCTCAGCATAGGAATCTTGAAACCGAAAGATGAGATAGAGATAAAGCCCGGGCGTTTTGTAGAGTCGGGAAGAAAGGGTAGGTGGGAGCCAATCTTCACGGAGGTGGAGACTATCATGTCGGGAAAGACAAAAATAAAAGAAGCAACTCCTGGGGGTCTTATAGGAATCTCTACCACGTTAGATCCTTATATTACTAAGGCAGATGCTTTAGTCGGGCAGGTGCTGGGAAAGCCTGGCACTTTACCTCCCGTGTGGAATGATTTTACGATGGATGTGAAGCTCCTCGATAGGGTTGTAGGCACAAAAGAGGAACAAAAAGTCCAGGGAATTAAGGTGGGGGAATTTCTGATGCTCAACGTGGGAACAGCAACGACCGTCGGGGTCGTCGAAAAATCAAGAAAAGATCAGCTGGAAGTGAAACTGAAAAGACCAGTCTGTGCAGACAAAGGCTCAAGGATTGCTATAAGCAGAAGAATATCAAGCAGATGGAGGCTCGTCGGCGTTGGGATGTTGAATGGATGATTGGAAATCGGAGATTTTCAAATGCGAATAGGCACAAATGGAACACAGGAAAATGGAACATTTTCCGTGCCACGAATCAAAGATTCGTGTGCATTTGCGAATGAAGATAATACTCGACTCAAATATGCTCATGGTTCCAGGGCAGTTCAACGTTGATATATTTGAGGAATTGGGTAGGCTCGGTTATACGGAGTTTATCGTTCCTAAAACGGTTTTAAAAGAGCTTAATATGCTTAAAGATAGATATAAAGGGAAAAAGAAGGCTTCGGTAGATGTGGCGATATCCCTTACAGAAAGGTGTGAGATACTCGATGAGGGGAAGGGTTTTGCCGATGCTGTGATCTTAAACCTTGCCTCTAAAGAGGTCGCGGTCGCCACAAACGATAAACGTCTGATCAAGGAGTTGAAGGATAGAGGGGTTAGAGTGGTTAGGCTAAGGCAGAAAAAGCTTTTATGTGAGGAATAGGAAAAGCATGTACAAGAAGATCATACTTTTGGATGCGGTTAGAGTTCCTCCAAACAAACTCTACGGTGATGCCAAGGCTGCCGTTAGGGAGGAATTGAAGAACAAGTTGGAGGGACGAATCGAGGGCGATGTGGGATTGATACTGGCAATAAC
>CABGHG010000038.1 GCA_902158735.1 Candidatus Methanolliviera sp. GoM_oil | reverse complement strand
TGTATTGTATATTTTAAAGGTCTGTTAACTAAATATATAAAAAAATTGTTGGTAATGAAAAGTGTAGGATCCCGAATATGATATAGGATAACCGGAGAAGTAGAAATATTTTTATGTTATGATATACAACTCGCCAATCATGAATGAGAACGAAGAAAAGGGGATCGGCGATTTTTTAGGAGGCTTACTAGGAAGCTTAACGGGAGCTACATCCCCAATGCTCATGGGAATTTTAAAATCTGTCTTAACCCCGGGTTTTCTGGGATCTATAATTAGATCTATGGATCCAAAGATGATTGGGGATCTTCTAAAGATGGCTGTGGGCATCATCGGTGATAATGTGGAGAGCATTTTTAATCTAATTTTTAAGGCGATTAAATCGATAGATCTGCCGTCTTTCATAAGAGCATCTCTTCGGGTAGCCGAAGGACTCTGGTATTCTTTCTTCGATATGCTGAGTCCTTTGATTGGAATGTTGCTAGATATGCTGACTCCTCTACTCGAAAGGATTCGTCCTTTAGTAGAAATTTTGCTCGCAGGTCTTGGTCTTAGGGGTGAACGTTTGTTAGAAGCCGTTGGTCCCACGGTCGAGTCTTTAATTGATACTTTACCTGAGGTGCTGGGCTCTTCCGCCTGAAGAGAGTAGGAGTGAGAAAGATGAAAGACGAATATGATTTCTTCGACCGTGAACGTTGTGACCTATGCGGTGAATGCTTGGAGAACTGCCAGTACATGGACTTCACGCACGATGAGGCGGTAGAGGAGATGAAGAATCTTATCGCCGGTAAAGAATCGAAGGTCTATGACGGATGCATCAGCTGTTATGCGTGTAACACCTTTTGCCCAAACGATTGCCATCCGTACGAGCTCATTCTAAAGGGGTGGTATGACCGCTACAGGAAAAAGGGTCTGCCTGTGAGGGCGAGATGGCTTATGCCGTTACCCTATCCTCCCGAAAACTTCAGAAGTTATCTCGTCCCTAAGATGCCAGAGGACGAGAGGGCATTACTGCGTAAGTGGGAGGCACAATCAAAATCCCTTGACCACGAGGAGATGTTTTACACGGGATGCAATCTCCTAGCTTTACCATACCTTGCCGACACGAAGATATTTAGAGATCTGCCAATATTCGGGAGGTGGGATCTCTGCTGCGGGGAAATGTACTTCAGGGGTGGGGTATACGCCCCGGTAAAAGAGCAGGCGAGAAAACTTACCGAGTATTTCGCCGGTTCTAAAATAAAGCGCCTCTACTTTATCTGCCCGGCGGGCTTAAACATGTTCAAAAATGTCCTTCCAAAGCAATTCGGGGCGGAATTTGATTTTGAGTGCGAGTATATCGGAGATTGGATACTCGATAGGATGAAGAGCGGGAAGATAAAGGTAGAGAAGAAGCTGGATATAGATGCCACGGTACACGATTCGTGTCAGACAAGGGTCCTCGGTTCTTCTGTGATGGATACAAACCGTGAGTTACTGGAGCGGATGGGAGTAAACGTGGTAGAGATGGAGCATAATCGTGAAAAGGGTTACTGTTGCGGATGTGCAGCGGGGCTAAATGATCACAGATTATCGGATATGGCTTTAACCTCCATAAAAGCAATGAAGGAAATGAAAGCTACCGGAGCGTCGGAAGCTGCGATTTTCTGTACCGGTTGTTACGTTACGTTTGGAGGATTCGATGTGTTATACCCCACGGGCCAGCCAAAGCGGCACATTATGGAGTACATAAAGGACGCATGTGGTGAAGGATTCGACAGCAGGATAAAAGAGAGGGGTCGTAATGTTGCCCTCGGAATAGTAAGATCCTTGCCTAAACTGTTATCCGGTGAAAGGTACTGGGTCGAGGAGATAAAGTAGGCTTTTGCTTGATTTTATCTTCTCAAAATCCTAAATAAAAAATAGGTGATGAAGATGAATGAGAAGAAAGAGAGAGGAACTGGATCTATAAAAAATAAAAAAGATTTTCGTTTCTTCGATGTAGAGAAATGCGATGACTGTGGAATCTGCTTTTCAACCTGCCCGGTTATGGAACTTCCGGAGGAGTATGCCAAAAAGGATATAATGGCTCTTATTCAGGGAGACGTGGAGTCCTCCCAAGCATATGACAGATGCAATACGTGTCATACCTGTGATGTGGTATGCCCTCAGAATGCCGATCCTTATGAGCTGATCCTGGAACGCTGGGGAGAGAAAAGGATGGAAACGGGCATTCCCCACATAGCGGTTACGGTCTTTCCCAACGAGCCGGGGAACTACTGGGGATCGATAAAGGCACTCATGCCCAAGGAAGAGCTCGAAATGATAGATAGATGGGCAGATCTACACCCAAGAAAAGAAGTAGTCTTGACGGGGTTTTATAGCAACATCTTTCCATATCTCACCCAGACAAAGCTCCTAGATGACCTGAGACCGGCCATTGCAGGCAGTCCAGAGGCTTTTTTTGGCTGTGCGGGGGATATCTATAAGACAGGAGCATTTGACGTCGTGGAACAGATGGGGAAACGCATGCAGAAGATCTTTTCTGAGATGGGTGTGGAAAAGATGTACTGCCTCATGTCTGCTGAGTCGATGATGCCTCGGGAGGTACTCCCAAAGAGGTTCGGCATAAATTTTGACTTTGAGATACAGTCCATAGAAGAATGGCTCTTGGAAAGAATCAGATCGGGGAAGATCGAGATCAAAAAGAAACTGGATATGAAAGTCACGCTCCAGGACGGCTGCCTCTCAAAATTAAAAGGGGGGATCGAGCAGGATATCAACAGGGAGATACTCCAGAGAATAGGTTGTGAGATCATAGAGATGGAACATAACCATGAAAAAGCGCTCTGCTGTGGTTATGGGGCTTCTGCATCAAAATTATGGCCTGGAATGGACCTTTTTGCCGTCCTTTATTTAATGGAGAGCAGCCTCAGGAGATTAAAAGAGGCGGAAGCCACTGGTGCCGACGCTCTGGTAGTATACTGTCATGGCTGCCTTTTTATGCTCTCCATGATGAATGAGTTCTTAAATATCAAGATTCCCATATACCACGTAACGGAGTTGGTACAGATGGCCATCGGTGAAGAACCCGTTCACAAACACGCGTATCGGGCTTGGGATGTGATTGCAGGCGTTACTAACCTTTTGCTCAAATGTGTTTTATCACCTTCATACCGTGCTCCCTTCCAGCCAAAACCGGTATCAGAGGAAGTGGAACCACTGGCAAAACCCTCCGAAGATGACATTAGAATGATTGAGGCGTTTGCCAAGCTCTACCACAGCCCTATAGTTCAGAATTTTGTGACCAAGGCTTTAATTGGGGCAGCTTCTAGAGCTATAGTCGCCGTTTACAGTAATGTTTGGGGGAGAAGCTACTATGAGAGGAAATTGAAACGGGATTAATGACTAAGCTCCAGTCATCTCGATCTGAACAATAGGAGGAGATAAGAATGAATGAGGCTAAGTTCGATATTTTTGAACCCTTTGATAAGGACAGTTGTACCCTCTGTGGGGAGTGTTTTAATAAGTGTCCCGTGATGCATTTGCCCCTCGATAAGGCAAAGGAAGAGATTGAGAGGCTCGTCGATGGTGATGAGACCGAACATGTCCTACAAAGATGCACGAGTTGCTTCGCTTGTAACTTCATCTGCCCGGAACACTGTAATCCCACCCAGTTGATATTGGATAGGTGGCACGAGAAATATTTGCGAGAGGGGCTTCCGCTCCGGGCACTACATTACATCCCGTACAATCGCCCCAACTTTAGAACCTACGTGCTTGAAAGGCTTCCCGAGGACGAGAAAGAAATACTTAGGTCATGGAATGATCTTTCTCCCTGCGAGGAGATCTTTTATCCCGGATGTAATGTTATCACCTCTCCTTATCTAACAAAGACTAAGTTATTGGATGGCCTGGAAATTCGAGGTTCTTTAGATACGTGCTGCGGTGAGATGTATTACAGGATGGGGCTCTTTGAGCAGGTCGAGCAGGTGGCCAAAAGGCTGAAAAATTACTTCGAAAAATTGGGTGTCAAAAAGATGATTATTCCGTGTACCGCTGGTCGTAACATGTTCACCAACGTCTTACCAAAGTTCGGAGTGAAGTTTAATTTTGAAATTCAGCACTTGCTCCCGTGGCTCTGGGAGAGGATGGAGGATGGAAGGATCGAGATTAAAAAGACTGTGGATATAACGGTGACGATTCAGGAGTCTTGCTATGGTAAAATGTTTGGCAAGAATTACTTAGACCTGATCAGGAGGATCTTGGAGCGAATAGGAGTAAAAGTGGTTGAGATGGAACACTGCCGTGAATGCTCTCTATGTTGTGGTATTGCTGGGGGATTCAGCCCTGAGTCAGCTTATAGTCCAACAAATCTTATGCTTGCTACGATAAGGAGTTTGAAAGAAGCTAAAAGAACCAAGGCAGATGCTATAGTAACGTACTGCGCAGGATGTCTCCAGGAACTTTCCACGGTACAGACTCTGTACTCCACTGGAATGCCCATCTATCATATCATAGAGCTGCTTCAGATGGCAATCGGCGAGAAGCCGCTTAGACGTAATAGAGAGAGGGGCAGACAACTACTTTTAGGGGTCTTTAGAAACCAATTTCCCAAACTCGTCTCCGTTGAGAGGTTTTATGCAGAGAAGATAGAGAAGGATTTTATTTAGAAATGACTGAGTAACTCAAAAAAAGTTTTAACTGTGGTGCATGGAAGGGAAGAGAAGACGATAAACCTAACTCAAGGAATGTTAGGGTCGGCTTGGAAGACAGCTTGTACGCTGGCAAAGGAGTTATAGCAAAAAGACATCGGCGATCAGAAAGAGAACATAATTTTTTAGGGGCAGAAAAGTTAGTAGCAAAGGAAGAGGAATTTATATGGTGGATGAGTTTAGTGGAAAGAAGAAGGAGATACGACATCCAAAGGAATTGGTCTTAGGAGAGGCTTTGCGGCGTAATGCTGAACGATTTCCTGATCGACTGGTGGTGGCGCACATATCGGACATTCATATGGTCTTGGCAAAGACAGGGGCGGAACCGAAAAGATATTTATCCACGTAATAACTGCTCTTCTTACCAGAGGATAGGATGAAACTTCCAACTTTTAAGGCGCCGGAATCTTTTATCATCTCTGATATAATCATATGAGTGATTAGAGGGAGAACGAAGATAAAAACCTAACTGAACACAGGATAATCGGAGGAGTAGAAATATATTTATATTATAATATGCGACCCAATGATCATGGATAAAAACAAAGAAAAGGGAATTGTCACCATCGTAGAATCAGTTCTTCAGGTGGTCTCGAGGTTTTTGGATTCTCTATTGAGATTATTTGGTCCCCTACTTGAGGCACTCTTCAATATGATGATTCCTCTGGCAAAAATTGTTGGCCCTCTGCTAGAACGTCTTGGTCGTATCTTCAAACCCCTCGGAGCCATATTCGAGTATTTTAACCTCTATTCGAGCTATTAACCTTTTTTTTTGCTTTTTTTTATTTTTGGGAGTCACAGAATTTGAAATCTCAACTCCATAAGCGCTATAACTTAGTGCCACCTCCAATACTTGTTTCTATTCCCATACCCTCCAAATGTGAGCAGATAGCCTGAACTTTCTCTTCCGATGGAGAATCAACCGTCTTATAAAGATAGTCTCTACCGAGCTTTTCGTACTTCGAGGTTCCCAGTCTGTGAAACGGGAGAAGCTGAACTTGAACCGTTCTGGGGAGTCGCCGGATGTACTCTCCAATTGAAGCAATAGCATCCTCATCCATATTGAATCCTGGGATTAGAGGAATGCGCAATATAACTCTGGAGTTGCTCTCCAATAAAAGAGAGAGGTTCTGGAGAATCTGCTCGTTTCTCTTTCCAGTACCCTCTTCATGCTTCCTGGAATCGAGATGCTTCAGATCGTAGAGGAAAAGATCCGTAACTTTACTTAAGCGAAGAATAGTCTCTTCCTTGCAATAACCGCAGGTTTCTATGGCCGTATTTAACCCCTTTTCCTTGCAGGCAGAAAGAAGAGCGAATACAAAATCCTCCTGGGATAGGGGCTCTCCGCCTGAGATGGTAACCCCTCCGCCCGACCGTTCATAGAAAGGAAGATCTTTCATCACCTCTGAAAGAACCTCCTCAACGCTCATCTCCTGTCCCACCATCTGTCTTGCTTCTGCATAACAGATTTCTGCACATTTACCACAGAGATTACAGATATCCCGATCTACCTTTGGAAATCCATCAACAATGTTTATACAGCCCAACGGGCAAACTTCAATACAGGCACCACATTGTATGCACTTCTCCTTATCGTAAGTTAACTCCTGCTTGAACTCCTGAGACTCCGGATTCTGGCACCAACGGCATCTTAAAGGACAGCCCTTAAGAAATATAAGAGATCTGATACCGGGACCATCGTGCACTGCATGTCGCGCGATATCAAACACTATCCCTTTTAGATTGGAGTAAGTACCCCGTCTTTTCACTCCAGGGTACTCCAAACGAACTGCCTGCTCCCCCAACGATACACCACCGTTCTATTTAAAACACAAGCTCCGCCCTAGAAATTACATCGTTCTGAATATCCCTACCGAGATCGACGAAGTAGGCACTATAGCCGGAAACCTTCACGACCAGGTCTTTATACTCCTCTGGGTTGGCCTGCGCTTCTCTCAGGGTCTTGGCATCAACCACGGTGAACTGTGCCTGCATCCCCCCAATCTCAAAGTATGTTCTTAAGAGTTCCACAAAATTTTTCCGATCTACTTCTGTTTTTAAGAGTGCGGGCACCATCTTCAGATTTAGGGCTATCCCGTTGCTTGCCCTTTTTTGATCGATCTTTGCAGCAGATTTCAGCACAGCCGTGGCCCCTTTCTTCTCTACGCCGACTGAGGGAGACATGCTATTGGAAACGGGGTGACCGGCTAGTCTACCATCGGGAGTAGCACCTCCATGAAGCCCATCCATGACGTGCAATCCATAAGAATAGAAACTGGGCCTGAAAGGTGCGTTCCTCGCAGGGCTCTCCCCTTCAGCGATGACCATATCACAGAACGTATCTGCGACATCTATGGCGAGGGAATCTACGTAGTCGTCGTCATTTCCATACTTTGGGGCCCTGTTTATGAGCATCTGCCTGATGGTTTCTTTACCGCGGAAGTTGGAGTCAAGCATCTCTACGATCTCATCCATCGTTAGAGCATTTTCATCGAAGACAAATTTCTTGATGGCGGCAAGAGAGTCTGCAACGGTACCAAGCCCACGTCCAGTTATGGCGGTGAAGTTATACTTTGCCCCGCCCTGAGCCATATCCAGAGCATTCTCGATACAACCATCCAGCGTCGAAGAGATGTAAGGGTTGTGAAATCCTTCGGCCCAGACATCGTTCTTCAGATTTACGCACTTCGCAACACGGTGGACGTTATATTCCATCTGTCTCTTGAATGCGTCCATGAGTTGGTCAAAGGACGTAAACTTCCTCGGATCTCCCGTAGCAATGCTCTCCTTCTGGCCAAAGAGCGGGGCTGGAAACTCGCCGTTGGTCAACATCATCTCTAAAACGAGGGCCAGAGCAAGATCATCTCCGCCCGTACAGGCGAGCGTGTTTCCACTCCCCGTCGGCTCTACACACCCGATCGTTGCGTAATCTCTTGCATCCTCCAGAGAATATCCACATCCAAGAAGTGCCGGAATGACCATGTCATCGTTATATACGGCCGGTCCAGATGTAGCACCGTAGACTTCGGCTATCTTTAAGAGAAAGTCCGTGGGTGTCTTACCACTGACCCTAATCGAGTTGGTATTGGCAAGTTTAACGTTCTTAATGGCATCTAGCCATAGATAAGAGAGCTCGTTCGTTGCGTCCTTCCCATCTATGCCAACACCCCCAACGGTGGTTTGTAATTCATCAGCAGCAAGCTGGGAATCGGTCTCTTTTGCAAATGCAGGCAAGATCAGGAGGTTATAACTCTCTTTTATCTGGAACTCCTCTAACAGCCCCAAAACCTCCTCATCGGTTATCCTTCCCGCTTCTTTGTCTTTTTTGTAGAATGGATAGAGGTATTGATCAATCCTACCAAGGGCAAGGATTCCACCATGGCCATAGCTTATCGTCGACATAATCTGGGTGAACCAAACAAACTGCACCGCCTCGTAGAAGTTTCTGGGCGGGTTCCATGGGACCCACCTGCAGTTCTCAGCGATTTTTAACAGTTCATCCTTCCTCTTATCGTCCTCTTCCTTGGCGGCCATCTCTTCAGCAAGTGCTGCAAATCTATCGGCAAATACTTTGGTGGCATCACTGCATATGATCACACTCTCAATGAATTTTCTCCTATCGTCCCCCTCATCCATCTCTTCCAGTCTACGTAGAGCATCCTCCTTTATCCCCTTGAATCCCTTTTTGATCGCATTATTATGTCCTATCACCAGGTGCCCCTCAACATCGAGAACATTTGTGGCAAGATTTATGCTATTTTTAGTGATTGCGTCCATCTGTCTTACCTGTCCCACGATAGTTTTAAATAGATATCCCAAGCTCTTTTGCTCTATAGCCTCTTTTATGCCACCATCCAGGGCCGTTAGCTTAAGCAGGTTTCTTACCCCATCCCTCCTTCCCATTCTCAGAATATTTTTAACTGATAACAGTATGGTGTCCAGATGTCGCAGTCCAACCGGGTCGATCAGCCCTTCTTTAACCCATGCCTCGCCTTTCTTGTCGCAGACGGTCTTTCCCTTCCAATACGGCAGAAGATCCTCAAAGAGCTCCTTCTCCTCCTCCTCACTTATCTTAAAAGGATGTCTTCCAGCCGTCTTCATTCTGTGAAACTCCATCAATATCGCAGTGCTCATATCCCCACGCTCAATGGCGGGGGAACTTGCGACCAGTTTGCCTGTCCTGTTCCCGACGATAAGCTCTTCATCCAGGATATATATCGTCATCTTTTTAAGCATATTGGCGAAGGCATTTGCGGCTCTAATGGAGGGATGTTCTCCCTCTGTCTCCTTATACACTTCAGTATAATATCTGCTACGTTCGATGCAGAGCTCATACGGTGCGCTCAAAATCTTCTGCTTTAATTTCTCGTTTCTTGGTTGTATCTCAGGCATATTTTTTTGACTCACGATCATTCCCCCTTCGATTCGATTTTCTGTATACATTCTTTTACTGTACTTAATCCACAGTTTAATAGTACTTAAATTTGTTTATGAAAATTTTTAGTGTGAAAAGAATCATCGACGATTGCTCACAGCGGTTTTAAAATCTGTTTTGAGCCCAGCCGTTTTTGATATAGAGGCCGTAATGCCTGTCAGTACTCCCCACCGCCAATAGAGCGGTTCAAATGGCAGTTCAAATGCTTACAAATATAAATAAAGACTTTGTACCCGCGTTCAACAAATTAAAAAATGTTATAATCATAGTGAATCTTGACATAATGAATAGGTATATATAAACACCAAAACTGATAGGGGAAATAGCCATTTGGAGCTGGAAAAGTGGCGGACGCTGGTGTAACAACGAGAATTCCAACAAAACTTTGGTGGGTTTACTTCCTCTGATAATATCTGGTGACACATTCCCAGCCGATATGGCCAATAATACCTGAAATAAGTGATGTACTAAAGAAAATGAAAAAACAATAAAAATATGAGGTGTAGAAAAATGGTAAAAGTGACAGAAAAAGTGGAAAAAGGGAAGGAACTGTCTCGAACCGAAAGATTGAAGGAGAGACATTTTTCTTTAATCTCTAACCCTGAGCTCTCTATCGAGAGAGCGAGGTATGCCACAGAGAGTTACAAGGAGACTGAGGGTGAGCCGGAGATAATTAGACGGGCAAAAGCCATCAAAAACGTTATAGCAAAAATTTCGGTGAACATCTGGCCGGATGAACTTATAGTGGGAAGCTATAACGGAAAAGAGTTCGGAGGAGCGTTTTATCCTGATGCCAATATCCCCACATCCGGTATCAACGGTTGCATATAGATGCCCACACAATCACAACTAGCCGTCACATCCATCAAAAAATTGAAGAAACAGATCCTGTCATCGTCGAAGAGAGACTTAACTGCGCAAGCGGCGTTTGCCATCCTCTCTTGAAGTTCATCTCTCTTGTCGAGCGGAAAGAAGGAGGGTGAGCATTACGTCTTGAATGAGAGGAAGTGTTTCATAACGAATGCGCAACTGGGATGTTCTATGCAAAATGCGTCTGGTTAAGAGATTCAAGGTTTTCTATTCTATATCTCTGGAAATTCAGGTTCTTTCTTTGAAAGGAATGCTGATATACCATGATAGCATTCCCCAGAGGAGATGAGAGTCACGGCCCGTTCGAGCTCCAGTTCAAGGGCCTCTTTAAGAGGCATGTCGGCGGTCCGACGGATCACTTCTAGGGCAAAACGTACAGCACGGGGCCCGTTTTTAGCGATGGTTTCTGCAAGTGCGATGGACTCGTCGAGTGACTTGCCCGGAGCACTGATGCGATTGACGAGGCCAAGGTTAAAAGCCTCTTTGGCCGTGACTTTGCGTGCAGTAAGGATTATGTCTGCTGCTTTTGATGGTCCAACCAGCCGTGTGAGCGCCACTCCACCGCCGTGGTCTGGCATGAGTCCTAATCTAACCTCCGAAGAGCAGATAACCGCATTAGGATCTATCACCCTCATATCACATCGAAATGCGATTTCCGCTCCGCCTCCATAGGCACTTCCATTGACGGCAGCTATTATGGGAACGGGCAAAGAGAACAAGCCGTCCACTGCGGATCGAATGCGTCTGATCAGGATATCCGCGGGTTCACGATCATGCGCCTGAACCGCGTCTATCAGAGTTGCAACCTGCGGATTGTCAGGATTGACATCAAACCCTGCACAAAAAGCCTTCTTGCCAGCGCCTGTCACTACCACCACGCGCGGTAATTTCTCTTCTAGTTTCGAAACGACTTGATCGAGGCTAGACCACATCTCCTCATTGAATGCATTCCATCTCTCAGGACGGTTGAGTGTGACAACCGCAATCCGTCCTTTCCATTCCAAACGAACACCAACATCGGGCATCTTTGTTTCCTCCCATAGTTTTATAGGCTTTCTTCTATAAACAGATTTCTAAAGCCGAATACTCAAACGAGTTGACAGCCCATGTGTATGGTCCTTTCTTTGCAAAGAGCATTACATAACATAACTTTATAAATGGTGTGCAAAACTGTAGTTAAAAATTGAACAAACATAAAAAAAGGTGATTTAAATGTATGAATTCTCTCTAACGCCACAGCAGGAGATGTTGAAGAAATCCGCAAGAGAATTTGCGGAGAAGGAGATAGATCCCTTGGTAAGTTCAATGGATGAAACGGGGGAGACGCCGATCGAATTGATAAAGAAGATCTCCGACCTCGGATTTGCCGCGATATCACCGACAGGGCCTATGGATCACATTTCTACGATCGCGGTCATTGAGGAGATATCAAGGATCTCCCCGGCGATGGGTTTTGCCCTTCAATGCTTACAGGCAGGACAGGCGCCTCTGGTCCATTTTGGAAGTGATGAACAGAAAGATAAATTTCTTCCTAATCTCTCAAAAGGTGAAATATACGCTTCTCTCGCCGTAACCGAGCCATCCGGTGGATCCGATCTCTTCGGGATAGGAACGACTGCTAAGAAGGAGGGTGAGCATTATATTTTGAATGGGAGGAAGTGTTTCATAACGAATGCGCACATATCGGACATTCACATGGTCTTGGCAAAGACAGGAGCGGAACCGAAAAGATATTTATCCACGTAATAACTGCTCTTCTTACCAGAGGATAGGATGAAACTTCCAACTTTTA
>CABGHG010000037.1 GCA_902158735.1 Candidatus Methanolliviera sp. GoM_oil | reverse complement strand
TTAGCCGTTTGTTCGCATAGTGATCTTTATCATCCTTCCTTTTTTGGCCTATGGCAAGTTTAAAACACGATTCTCCCATTCTACCCAAAAAATAAGCTTTTTCCAGCCTATTTTCCGGTTTATCTCCTATATGAGGTAATAGATATCTATCTAGGATATAATTAGCCCTTTTTATTTGATATTCCTCCGACTGATTGGGGGAAACCCGTCTGCCGATATCTTTAATCGCTTCTTCTGTCGTATTAACCCCTGCTTCGTCTAAGTTCTCGCCTACAAATTTCTCTATTTCTGGATCGTCAGACATTAAATTAGCGACGTCCTCATCCGTCTTCATGCCCAAGGCCCTGACAACGGTGACAAAATCTATTTTTTTCGGCAAAGATCGAGATACTACATGTAAAATAGATTTTCTATCCTTCTCGACGATTACCCTAGATCTATAGCCCCTATTTTGCGATATCACCTCTGCAAAATCAATTTTACCCCACGTTCTCTCCTGTTCCCCCATAAATATTTTGTTGGGCGCCAGATCCTCGAGCGTCATCAAGACACGTTCTGTGCCATTTGTGATGAAATATCCCCCCAAATCCATCGGATCTTCACTGCATTCTATCATCTCCTCGTCCGTTAGACCGCTCAGGTTACATGCCTTCGATCTCAGCATTATAGGTAAGAATCCTATCTCAACCTCCTTTGTCTCCCTATCGTCATCCTCCTCCTTTGTCTCCCTATCGTCATCCTCCTCCACCAGAGTCATCTCCAAATATAGTGGGGCAGAATAGGAGACACCTCTTATCCTGGCGTCATTTGGGTAAAGTTTGGTTACAACACCATCCGCCTCTTTTAAGATTGGTTTTTCTAACCGTATCTTACCCAGTCTCACGAAGAGCCCTTCTATATCTGTTTTGATTATTCCGAACTCATCAACAACATTTTGAAGCCCCTCATCTATGAACTTGTCAAAAGAGGCGATATGATGCTGGCATATCTTCTCGCGCGTAAAACAGGCTTTAAATAAGATCTCTCTATCTAAAATGATTAAAACCCCCTCAACTATTCTATTACTACTCTATAAAACTCCGTTTCTCCTGCTGTGTAACTCTCTCTTATAATTTTTATTATATCCCCCTGTTTTGCGTTTATCTCCTTCGCCGCAGGATCGCTCTCCTTTATCTTCGGTAGCATCTCTCTCTCTATATCATACTTATCCAACAGCTCTTTGGCCTCCCCTTCGTTCAACAATATGTGTTTTGGAACAAGCTTATGATCAAACAGGTTAAATTTGCCCAAAAGTTTACCTCCCCTTTATATAAGATTACACGGGCTCGAGGGGAATCGAACCCCTGACCACCTGGTTAAAAGCCAGGTGCTCTGCCTGACTGAGCTACGAGCCCTCATCCTGATGAGATTGAATATCTGTGTCTCTCCTTCAGTTCTTGTTTCTTCGCCTCATTCCAACCGCTGACCGCCTGTAGGTAACCGGTAACCCTTGACCAATGCTCCAGATTCTCCCCCCCGCAGACCGGACAGGTATCAACAATGCCACCAGTTATCGTATAATCGTCGAGACATATCGTCATATCTTTTGTGAAGGCAAAATATCCGATTGGCGTCTTTTTAGATATATTCATCGTCAAATCGTGTAGAGCTTTTGGATTTGGTGCACCTTCTCCTAAAAATATGTGAAAGATGTCCCCTCCATCAACGATCGGGAAAAATTTTTCCTCTATTTTAATCTTTTCAAAGATATCTATGTTTGCATCCACCGGCACATGTGTCCCATTCGTATAATAGATTGGGATATCTCTTTTTCCTTCTTGAATACCTCTCAAACCTGCTTTCAAATCCCCCTTGATAACCAATTTGGCATCTTCCCTATATTCCTCGTGTAAAAGATCTGATACCGCAAATCTCTGAACCGTAGTCTCTGCCGGTGTTCTGGCAAGGACTATCTCAAAACCGCACTTCTGTGCTAATTCTCTGCAGTATGCCTTCATCTTATTCATCGTCAAGATCGCCAATCTTAATGCGTCTTTGGACTCGTAGAGCTGATATCCAGTATGATGTTGAACCATCTCATTTACGCCAACGACGCCGATCGTGCATACGAGATTTTCTATCTCAACGGCCCTTTCTCCCTTCTTTTTTGTGATTGGGTCCATTGGTCTCTGTGATGCAAAAGGCATTCTACCTCTTTTTACTATATCTTTCATCCAATCCCATTTGATCTTAAAGACCTCTGCTGCCGCATCCATCATCCTGTACAAATTTTCAGATAATAGATCGTCATCTCCCCCTGCCCGATAGGAAGCTCTTGGACAATTCAAAGATACTACCTGAAGACTGCCAAGATTAAAGTGTTTTCCATTCTTAAACTGAATTTTATCCTCAAAATCTGGATCGGTATCTGCATTTGAACTGAATTGGTACGCGCAGCATTGATAACAGCTTATACCTTCTCCGGCACCCCTATATTCTGGCAACTGGTTATCAAAGTAAGGTGTTCCGTATTTGGCAGCCAATTCAAAGGAGAGATCATAAAGTTCCTCGTAGTCAGGCAATTTTGGGTGTTTATGATCAAATTCGAGAACCCAGGAATCTGGTTCGATGAATTGGGGCTCGATAGAGATCTCCGGCTTTGGAAAGTTGAAGGGCTTTCCCCAATAATCGCCCTTTAACATGACGTTCATCAACGCAGAAAAACCCAACCTGACTTCACGCTCAAACTCTTTATATGTCCTTTCGGACCAAACCTTGCCCTTATAAACGGGGTGGACATCTCTCCATATCTTTGGAACTCCAGGAGTAAGTTGCACGCTTGAAAAGACGAGCTGTCCTCCACGAGCGACCATCATCTGCGTCATCTCGTAGACGAACATCTGCATGAGTTGTTCGATCTCTATATAATCCAAATTCTCGAAGTACGGAGCTAAAAACGTCAAAAAATTATAAAAGCCCTGTCCTCCGGCGAAGTTTGTCTGAGCAGATCCCAATGCCTTTACGGCGTGTAGAACTGCCACTTCTGGCCTTTTTGCCGGGCCTGCAACGGAAGATCTAGTCCCAGATCCATCCGGCATAAGACCGTAATAGAAGAAGTACCTCAGATCCCAATCCTGGCAGAACGCCCTCGTTCCAAAATATTCTAAGTCATGAATATGAATATCCCCATTTAGATGAAGATCGGAGAGCTCCCTTGGAAGTGATAAAAGGTATTGTTCCTTACATATCTTGTCTGCCTTCTTCTTATGAGACGTCTCTGCATTCCCTTGCAAGTTTGCATTCTCCTTTGCCTCAAATCCTTCTCCAAGATCAATCTCGTGTGCATCGAATACCGGTATACCAACCCTGGTCAGAACGTTTCTCCATTCTGATCTGCCTCTCTCAAGGAGAATTACATTGACGAGTTCTCTTATTAAAGGGCCACTTAGAAACGTAAGCCCCATCTTCTTAATCCTATCTTCGGTCTCCTTTGCTATCTCTTCCGCCTCTTCTTGCTTACAGGAGGGCAATCCATAAAACTGCTCCGAGAGTTTTGTCTCTCTCAATAATTGCTCTATAATATACCTCTTATCCCATGCAAGGACGTGCCCATCGGTGGTTCTAACATCTAGGTGCTCAAAAACCAAAGATTTTTGGCATACGGAAATCTCCGATTTTCGATTACATAAGTTCGATTTTTTTAGAACGTTATTCCCTTGCACGATTTCTGATTCTGATGAAGCCCTCATTTTATTTTACCTCCCTACCTTCTAACAATTTGATTATATTCTCACGTACATATTCCCCATCGAAGAGATCTCTATGAGTATAATATCTCCCATTTAGGAACAGAACAGGAGTAACATTTGTATAAATATCGTTCATCAGCAGTTCCGTTTGTGGTTCAGGGTCAGTCATCGTAAGCTCTTCAAATTTTATCCCAAGTTCTTCCATCTTATCCATCAACAGATGGCACTTTGGGCATACGGGCAACGTAAATATCTTTATAGTCGGAAATCTTTGATTTCCGTATGCCAAAAATCTTCGATTTTTGTGCATCTTCACACTGTATTCTTCCTCTTCACACGTTATTCTTCCGCCAGCATCTTGTCCACCATTATATAATCTTTGGCGGATTTTACCGCATTGAAGGAGATCAGCACAAAATTGCCATCCTTTCTATATCTCTTTGTATTTAACGAAGCGTCCGGTTTAACAACCAGATCCAAGAGATCACCCGTATCCAAGTCTGCTATTATGTTCTGGAGAACCCCGATAACAGTTCCATCCTGTCCCATTACTTCTTTATCTGAAAGCGATCTTGCAAGAAGATTCATTATATCTCACCTCTTTAATCTTTAACGATCCTTAACGATACCCCACATAAGCGGTATCCACTCTTCTCACCCCACTCTTAAACTTTTCCTTCATCTTTAAATAGTAATCCATCGTATTCTCATCCACGCTCGGCCTCAGTTTTTCTAACGCCTCTAAGAAATGGCGCTTCTCCACCCTCTTCTCATTTATGTCTTCTCCATTGGAAAGAACATCTCTTATCGCTAAAATCGCCGATTCTCTGCATATCGCCTCTATGTCTGCACCGACATAGTTCTCCGTAAATTCTGCAAGCTCTTCCAAATCCACGTCCTCTGAGAGCGGCATCATCCTCGTGTGTATCTTGAATATCTCTAACCTCTCCTTTTTATCTGGGATATTGAGAAGGATTGATCTATCAAATCTCCCCGGTCTCAAAAGAGCAGGATCGACGAGGTGAGGCATATTCGTAGCGGCCATGACCACTACTTTCTCCATCTTCTCCATGCCGTCCAATTCAGTCAAGAGTTGATTTACCACCCTTTCGGAGACCCTGTTATCCATCCCCATCCCTCTCATGGGAGCTATAGAATCTATCTCATCAAAAAATATCACACACGGCGCCACCTGTCTCGCCTTTCGGAATACCTCTCTCACGGCTCTTTCGCTCTCTCCAACCCACTTTGATAGCAGCTGGGGTCCTTTTACACATATAAAATTTGCCCCCGACTCACTTGCAACCGCCTTTGCAATCAAGGTCTTGCCCGTGCCCGGAGGTCCATACAAAAACACATTCTTCAAAGGTTTTATCCCCATTATAGTGAATACCTCTGGATTTTCGAGTGGTAGCTCCACAATCTCTTTTATCTCTCTTTTGGCATCTGTTAACCCACCTATATCAGCCCACTTTGTATCCGGTAATTCTATAAGGACTTCTCTGAGCGCACTAGGATCTATCTCCTTTAAAGCCTCTTTGAAGTCTTCAGAGGTGACTTTCATCTCTTTTAAAATTTCAGAAGGTATCTCTTCCTCTTCCACCTCCATCTCCGGAAGATATCTCCTCAATGTTTTCATCGCCGCCTCTCTTGCGAAAGCGAGGATATCCGCCCCGACGAATCCGTATGTCTGGTTGGAGAGGTCTTCCAAATCCACATTCTCCGCGAGCGGCATATTCCTCGTATGTATCTTTAGTATCTCTCTTCTTCCTTCTCTATCCGGTACCCCGATCTCCATCTCCCTGTCAAATCTTCCTGGTCTTCTAAGGGCGGGATCTATCGCGTTTATCCTGTTCGTTGCCCCCATAACGACCACCTGCCCCCTCTTCTCCAGACCATCCAACAGACTTAAAAGCTGGGCAACAACCCTTCTCTCGACCTCTCCAGTCAATTCTTCTCTTTTAGATGCGATCGAATCTAGCTCGTCTATGAATATTATGGAAGGAGCGTTCTTCTTTGCCTCTTCAAATATTCTTCTCAGTTGCTTCTCGCTCTCCCCATAGTATTTGTTCATGATCTCCGGTCCGGCTATGTAGTGGAAATTTGCCCCGGACTCGTTCGCGACCGCCTTGGCAAGCAGCGTTTTTCCTGTCCCCGGAGGCCCGTATAAAAGCACGCCTTTTGGAGGCTCGATGCCCAACGCATGAAATATCTCGGGGTGCATCATCGGAAGTTCTATCGTCTCCATGAGTTTCTGTATCTGCTCTTTTAGACCTCCGATCTCCTCATACGTTATTCCAGTCTCCCTTACTGAGCCATAACCCTTTACTGTATTCTCATTAAGTTTTAATTTCGTATTTTGCACGATCAAGACAGCCCCAGATGGTTTTGTATCGATTACAATTAAAGGAACACTCTTTCCGCCGATCATCCAGCCGGGCCCCATCATACCCACAGAGGAGATCATCACAGGAAGGATATCTCCGCCCATCGCCGCCTTATTTACGAGTTGCCCCTTTATCATATCTATGGCATTTCCACCGAACTGGATGTATGTTCCAGGTGGAGGGGAGAGAACGACTTCTTCCGCGTCCTTGACCTCAGCTTTTCTGACAATGACCTTATCTCCAATACCCACGCCCGCATTTTTTCGTAGTATCCGTCCATCCGGATTATCCCTTTGTTCCAGTCCTGACCAGCAAGCCTCCAAACTTTTGCAACGGTCTCTCGCTTTCCTATTATTTTTACTACGTCTCCCGGAATCAGACAGAGCTCATCGAGCACGTCTGGATCAAATCTAGCTATACCCCTGCCAGAATCATTTGAATATGCTTCTAATACCTCCAATTCTTCTTCTATCATTCTTCCACCAATATTGAAACCTTCAGCCTTTAAAATCTCTTTGATATTTGAGCACCGTAAAAAAGTTATTATATAGTTTGTTATTCTTCTTCATTCTATAAAAGATTATTCCAAGAGATAAAATGAAGGTTGTCATATTCGATCCGTATGCCGGCGCTGCCGGGGATATGTTCATCGCTTCCCTGATAGATTTGGGGGCGGATAAAAGATATGTCAGAGATAGAATGGAAGAGATCGGAGACGAGCTGGGAGGGATCGATATCGAGATTCATACCGATGAGAGGGGGGGAATCTTTGGCACGAAGATCGACGTTGCGAGCGAAGAAAAAAAGAGGAGTTATAGAGAGATAATCTCCATGATAGAATCCTCGTCACTAAATTTTGATATGAGGAAGGATGTTTTAGATATATTGGACATCTTTATGGAGGCAGAGGCGCGTGTTCATTCTTTAAAGAAGGAGAAGGTTTTTTTTCACAATTTAGGATCATCAGACACTATTGTGGATATTGTTGGTGCCGTAAGTGCTTTTTATAATCTCAAGATGAATGAAAAAACGGTTTTGTCCCTGCCCGTATCCATCGGTGGCGGAATCATCGATATGGGGCATGGAAGGATGAGCGCTCCTGCTCCCGCGACGCTTGAGATATTGAGGAGGTTTAATGTGCCTATGAAATATGGCCCCGTTGAGTCTGAACTTCTGACCCCAACCGGGGCTTCTATCCTCTCTCACTTCGTAGACTCTTTTATCAGATACTATTCCAATTTTAGAGTGGAGAAGATCGGTTATGGCTTCGGCTCGAAGGATCTGGATGTGATAAATGCCCTCAAAGTCTTATCGGGAGAGCTGGAGGAAGATCTATTGATCGAGGAGATATGCCTCTTGGAGACGAATGTGGATGATGTAACCGGAGAACTGCTCGGATATCTCACAGGAGAACTCATCAATGATGGAGCGATGGACGTCTCCATAATTCCGGCGATGATGAAGAAGGGGAGGATCGGAAGCATAATTAGAGTACTATGTAGAAAGGAAGATTCCCTAAATCTAATCCATAAGATAATGAGGGAGACAGGTTCTTTAGGCGTAAGATACCAACCATCCTTACACAGGGTCATCGCGAAGCGGAGCATCGAAAAGATTCCCGTAGAGATTGGTGGAAGAATAAGAGAGGTGTCAGTAAAGGTGGCTACTGATGGGATAGGAAACGTTGTAAATGTCTCTTGTGAATTTGATGATGCAAAGAGAGTGGCAAAAGAATCTAATTTGCCCATCAAAGATGTGATTGCATTAGTTGATAATGAGGCGTTGAGAAGGTATAAGATAAAAAAGTGGTGATGGGTGATAAAAAAATATTCGAGCGGTTCTAAGCGGTTAGATGATTTTATAGGGGGCGGATTTGAGGTTGGCAGTCTAACCCAGATATACGGGGCGGGAGGAAGTGGTAAAACGAATATATGCCTCCTTATAGCTATAAATACAGTCAAGAATGGTAATAAAGTCGTATTTATCGATACAGAAGGTCTTTCTGCCGATAGATTTAGACAGATGGCAGGAGATAATGCGGAAGATATAGCTAAGGAGATAATTGTATATGAACCGACGACCTTCAAAGAGCAACACTCCGCGATAAAGGATCTAAAAAAAGTAGTAAAGGGCGTAGGCGTCATAATAGTTGATTCTGCAACAGCTCTTTATAGAATTTCTTTGAAAGACAATAAATTAATGCCAATAAGATCATTGGGAGATCAGATGACGTTTCTTTTAGGGTTGGCTCGTAAGAATGAGATGAGTGTGGTAATAACTAACCAGGTCTATTCAGATATTAAAAGTGGGGAAGATAAGCCGATCGGGGGAAATATCCTGAACCACCTCTCAAAGACGATAATAAAACTCGAAAAGTTAGATGGTGGCATCAGAAGAGCCACTCTAAAGAAACATAGGTCTCTACCAGAAGGTAGAAGTATAAAATTTAAGATAACGGAGGAGGGGCTAGAATAATTACTCTGTTAAAACCCCCGCTATAACCCCGTCTTGGCCAGGACGGCTCGTGACTCGCACCTTGCCGATATCCGTATCCAGGATCGCACCCTTAGTAATTATGTTTCTCCTGACAAAGTGAGGATCAGCCGGGTTCTCAAGCACAGTTTTTATCTTTGTGCCCTGTGCCTTTCCCGTCTGTGGATCAGTGACATTGATGATATCTCCCCCGAGGAGAATGATCTTTTGACCCCCACCACGGGTTCTAATTTTTTTCCTTTTGACCTGGCTCAAATGGGTTGGGATCGGATCTCTCCCCATCTCATAGACTTTTTTTTTCCTATGTACCCGGTAACGTCCCCCTGTATGCTTCTTTCCTGATCTTCCCTGCCATCTCATCTGTAAAACCCCTTATCCAATGAAGGATATCTTATACTATATAAAGATTTTTGGTCTGTATTCATACAAAAAGTATATAAAGAAAAGAATAAACCATCTCGATTATTCCCAAGCAGGAGGTAAAAGAAGATGGCAAACGAGCTCCTCGATTCTTTTAAAAAGCTAGGATTAGTACCGCTTCACGATACGGTTGCACAGGCAATTTTAGAAAAAATAGATGAAGTAACTCCTCAAGATATCCATGATTCTATAGACGAGTGGAAAGACCCGTGGGCATATATTCCTGCCGAGATGAAAGAGATCCTATTTGAAGTGGTAAGGAGATATAAACAGCTTATCAAGCGGTATATCAACGTGATAACGCCGGAGATGATGATGGATCTGTTATTAAAGGCGAGAGGAGATTTGGCCGGAGCCATTATAGATCACAGAGATGGGGATAGGTGGTGGGAGTGGTGGATAGAGCATGCCAAAGAGAGAGTATTGAAGGAGATATTGAAAGAGAAGAAAGATAATTTAAGGAGTTGAATATCTGTGCACGAGACAGAGATCGTAAAAGAGTTGAGCCCGTTGTTCGATCCGAGATCGATCGCGGTGATCGGGGCTACAAACGACGTGAACAAGTGGGGTTTCCTTACTTTTTTAAGTATCGTCAGTGAATTTAAGGGGAAGGTTTATCCGGTGAATCGGAAGGGGGAGAGAGTACTCGGTTATCCGGCTTTTAAAAAGGTGACCGATATACCGGATCAGATAGATCTAGCAGTTTTTGTCATTCCCGCTCCCGGCGTTCCCGCAGTTATGGAGGAATGTGTTGAAAAGGGTGTTAGATCAGCCGTCATCATCTCCGCTGGATTTGCAGAGATGGGTGGAGAAGGGGAGAGATTGGAGGACGATCTCATCATGGTGGCAAAAAAAGGTAAAATCCCCTTCGTTGGGCCAAATTGCATGGGTATGTGGAGCGCATCATCAAATTTGTCGGCTCTCATGTGGCCTACGCCTTTCAGGGATGGTCCATTTGCTCTCGTGACGCAGGGAGGAAATCTGGGTGTTGCAATGGCAATGGACGCATATAAACGGGGAATCGGTTTTCACAGGTACGTGAGCTGTGGACGTTCCGTTGGCATACAGATCGAAGATTACATCGAGTACTTCGGAAAAGACCCCGAAGTAAAGGTGATCATGGCTTATATAGAGGGTTTAGAAGATGGGAGAAGGTTTATTGATAAGGTCAAAGAGGTATCACAGAAGAAACCGGTCGTCGTGCTTAAGCCTGGGAAGAGTGAAGTTACGGAGAGGGCAATAAGGTCTCATTCGGGGGCGCTCTCTGGTTCTTATCAGATCTACGGGGAGGCATTCAAAAAGGCTGGAGCGCTCAGGGTGGATAGCGCAGAGGAGCTTTTGGATGTAGCTACAGGATTACTATCTCAACCGCTTCCAGAGGGGAGAAACGTCGCCATCGTCACCCCTGGTGGAAGCTACGGTGTTATGTGTGCCGATTGTTGCGCTCCTCTAAATCTCAACGTGGTTGATCTGCCAAAAGACGTTATCATCGAGTTCAACAAGATGTTTCCCCCCCGTTGGAGCCACGAAAATCCTATAGATCCGGCGGGTGATAGAAATTTTGTTGCCTATATAAAAGCGGTTGAAAGGGTATTAGAGCTGAAAGAGGTGGATTCATTGATTTTTATGGGTTTTGGAGGTTTTTCTGGCATTATAGAATTTAATTCATCGATAATTAAGGGAATGACGAGATTCATGCCAGAGATCGTTACAGCAGTTCTTTCTGAAGTCGACCTTGGGGGGCTTGATATTCAGCATTCCCCACTAATTAGCTCCTTCCTAAACCACGCGACGTTTGAAGAGTCAGCGGGGAAAGCGGACATAAAGAATCTAATCGATCGTATGGTGGGGGGCGGGAAAAATATAAAAGAAGAACCTGTCACAGGGTTGATAGACTCTATATCTGGGAAGACTGATACTGCTGAGATGATCTTACCCTTTCTATCTATGATTGCTCCTTTTATAGCTGCTGGAGATGAGAAAAGTACAGAAGATTTCATCCCGCTGATTCTTCCAAAAATTGAGTCTAATAAGGCTGATATGCTATCCATAGCTAAAGAGGCCATCAGGTCATTCTCTATCTCTGGGCAGATAGACCCAAGCATAATTTTTCAAGCTATAGATTCGGTTCTTGGGGTAATCGTCTTTCATTGGATCAGAACCTATAAAAAACCAGTAATTACAACTACCTTTTCCGAGGCAACGACCCGCTTAATGACATTAGAGAGGGGACCCTACTTTGCATACCCTTCTCCCGAGCGGGCGGCTAAGGTTCTTGCTAAATTGGTCGAATATAAGGAATATCTGGATATGGAATGTGGATCCGGCCGAGAGCAGTGAACTACCCCACCCTTACGGATGGGGCTTCCTGATTCGCAGGAGAAAAGTTGTGAGATACGATAGTCTCAGGCATGGGTAGTTTTCTTAAGGGGATTTTTATGATAGTTATGATAGAAGTGATGCGGTTGGCAGAAGGGATCGGTTCTTGGTCTGCTATAGGGGAGGGCGTGTTGAAGTGGTTATTCAGTAGTATCTGTGGGGGCCTCTGCTGTGGGTGGTGCGTCTCTAAACCCATCGAATGTTGTTTATTGCCGACCAAGATCATGGTAGGCATGCCCGTATTTGTAATCATCATCATTGGAAAAATTTGTAGCTTCCCCTGTAGCATCCCTGGAATGTGCATCGGGAGAATTATTGGGGGCGTTTTAGGTAAATATATCTTTAGATCGGCCGGAAAAATATAAAGGGAACCTTGTAGATGAATGGCTTAAAAAGAAACGCTCTACATCTTCTCCTTTTCTCTCTACTCCATTCATATCTTCCAAACTAATTGAACAATTTCTCCACCCCAGTTAGAGGAATATCTTGCATCCATTAATATCAAACTCAAGTATTTTGTCCCAGTGT
>CABGHG010000036.1 GCA_902158735.1 Candidatus Methanolliviera sp. GoM_oil | reverse complement strand
GATTTTTCGCCTCAAATGTCAGATCTTTAAAGATCTCCTCGAGTGCATCGAAGGGATTTTCCTCGTCTATCCTCCCCTCTTCCAATCCAACATCTCTTATAACTTTAATCTCTGTCCCTTTTTGATCTATCTCAATGACCGCGGCAGGATCACATCCAAGAAACGTAAATCTCGCCTTTCTATCCTTTTTCCCAAGTGATTCAAGAAGGAAAGGGTATTCTTCTCCACGAATAGCCACGTAGAGATCATGCGGTCTCATAAATGGGATCTCTTTCAATTTAAATTCCATAGACATGCTCCAATAATGATCTTATCTTCTTTTCATCTTTTATCCCGTTTGTTTCTACCCCAGAAGAGATATCTATGCCATAAGTAGATAATTTCAAAAATCCTGATACATTTTCCGCATTTATTCCCCCTGCAAGTATGATAGGTCTTTTGGCCTCGTGAATCACCCTCTCACTCACCCTTTGGTCGTGTTTCATGCCCGTTCCTCCACCTTTCGTGTCAAGCAAGAAGGCATCGGCATCGTATTCTTCCATTGAATTTAAGATCCTATCAGACTCATCGAAGGGATCCTCGACGGATCGTTCCACCTCAAAGACCTTTAAGACAGAACCAGAATATTTTTCCCTGATCTTTTCCACATCTCTCGGACCTATATCTCCATGAAATTGGATGCCGTCGGGTGCGATTCCGATTATCTCTATCCACTTTTCATAGCTCAGATCGGTGGATACAGCGATCACGGGAAGCTCTGATCTTTTCACGATCTCTCTGGCTGTTTCGAGTGGTATCCTCCTCTTTGACCTCGTATTTCCAACGATCATACCTATCGCATCGATATTATCTCTAAATTTTGAGACAATATTCAATTCCGATTCGTTCTTTATTCCGCAAATCTTGATGAATACGATCTTATCTCCTCCAATTTTTTGAGAACTCTTCCTTCATCTATTGCATCTTCGACCATCTCTTTTGCATCCAAGATGTCATCTGCCTTTTTGGCAGCATATAAAGCATAAGAAGAATTTAAAACGATGAAATCCCTAATTGCACCATTATTACCAGAAAAAACATTTAATATAGCCTTTGAACTGGTTTTTCCATCTACGATCAGGAGATCTTTGAGATTGCATCTTTTAATCCCTGTATCTTCAGGAGATACCTTGTATGATTCTATCTTATCCTTATTAACCTCATACACAAGTGTAGAATCGTGAGCAGCAACCTCGTCCAATCCTCCTCCATGAACGATCAATGCTCTCTTAACTCCCAGCATAGAGGTAGCTCGAGCGACGATCCCGCATAATTCTGGACTATATACTCCGATTAATTGATATTCTGGCTCGGATGGATTTGCCAATGGTCCCAAGACGTTGAATATCGTCTCTATCCCAAGCTCTCTTCTCACCGGCATGATCCTCTTCAACGCCGGATGGAATGCTGGTGCAAAGAGGAATGTAAAATTGGTATGCTCAATCATCTCTCTTGCTTCCTCCGGGTTTTCCGAAAAATTTATTCCGAGTTCTCCGATAACGTCCGCACTACCACTTTTGGAAGTTACGGAACGGTTTCCATGTTTCGCCACCTGAGAGAAGCAGGATAATATGATCGCGGAAGCCGTGCTCACGTTTACCGTACCGATCTTGTCTCCACCCGTTCCACACGTATCCATCTTCTCTCCATCTATCCTCAATTTTATTGAGCTGTCCCTCATCGCGCGCGCAAATCCAGCGAGTTCTTCCGAGGTGAATCCCTTCGTCTGTAATGCGGCAAGATATGCGGCGATCTTAACCTCCTTCTCGACTTTGAAGCTATTGAACAATTTGTATGCTTCTTCGTGGCTTAGATCCTCTCTTTCGATCAATTTTTTAAGCATTATTCTCTCTCCTTCCCCTGACGAAAGATCTGGTAATCTCCTCGGGATCTTTTTCCTCCATGAGCGCCGTTCCGACCAAAATTGCATCCGAAACTTTTAGTGCCCTCTTGACATCTTCCAAATTCTTTATCCCGCTCTCGCTTACAATCTGGATATCTCTTCTTTTTATCTTTGAAACTATCTTTGAGACCATTCTTTCCGTCACCGATACGTCCCCGTTATCCATCTCCATCTTCTCTATGTCCCGATTGTTTATTCCCAATAGCGTCGTCCTGGCATCCTCCAAGAAGGTGAGGTCTTCGGGATTATGAATCTCGACGAGTGTGTCTAATCCCTCTTCGAGCGCTGTATCTACAAATTCCGCCGTCTTTTCTCCAAGCATCCTTGCAATCAGTAATATCGCGGAAGCACCGAGTTCTGCCGTCTCTTCAATCTCTCTTTTATCCGTTATGAAGTCTTTTCTAAGAACGGGAAGGCTCGATTCATCGCATATCTCCTTAAATACCTTGATATTTCCTCCAAAGCGATCTTTCTCTGTTATATACGATATTCCCACTGCCCCAGCCCTTTCATAAGCTCTTAAAATGTCTAGTGGATCTCTACCTCTCAATAGGTCTCCTTTTGAAGGTGATCTAACCTTTATCTCCGCTATGACCGGATTGTAGGTAGAAGTTCTGATGCTCTCGGAGAGAAGCACACGATCAGGGTGTATTCCCATATTATAGGTATAAGTATATTTTAGGTATATAATCTTTTCTGTTAGCTTTATCAATTGAGATTTGGGTATGATAAGATAGATAAAGATTTAAAAGGTTATAAGAAGGATACTAAACTTGTGTGGGAGAAGATAAGCAGAAAGTTTGAACGCTACCCATCTCAGATGCAGGTGGCAAAAGCATTCTTAAGGCTTGGCATCTCTGTCAGAAATAAAACGGCGTATTGTAGCAATATAGAGCTCGTTCCGACGAAGATAGCAGAGGCATTGGATGTAGATAGAAAGGTGGTCGTCTCCGCGATTGAGAAGATAGAGGAAGATAAAGAATTAAGTGACGTGTATCGTTCCATAAGGCCCGTCGCCGAGATGAGTGAGGTCTCAAGGATCCTCGGTTATCCAGTTATAGAAGTCTTTGCGGAGAGTGTTGAGGTAGGAATAGTTGCTGGAATAACTTCTATCATCTCAAAGAACGGTATATCTATCAGATATATCCTGGCAGAGGATCCAGAATTGAGCGTGGAATCAAAACTAACTATAATAACGAATGAAAAAATTCCAGGAATACTGGTTGATGATCTTCTCAAGGTAAAGGGTGTGAAGAAGATTGTGATCTCTTCTTGAGGTTTAAAATTATAACTTGATCTCCTTATCTCCCAAATTAATCTTTATTCCAGCTTTTTCGGTTACCTCTCCAATCTTTTCTCCGTCTATCTTCTCCAATATATTCTTCTCTTCCTCTTTTGGAGCCACAATTATAAATCCTGCGCCCATATTGAACGTTCTGTACATCTCTTTATAACTTACGCCGCCCAACTCCCTTAAAAATTCGAATATCGGTTGAGGTTTTGGTGGATTATATATATTAAACCCGTAATTTGTTATCCTCTTCAAATTTAGGAGTCCTCCTCCGGTGATGTGTGCCAATCCGTGTATCTCATGCTCTTTTACCAGCTCAAGCACTTCCATGTATATTCTGGTAGGCTTTATCAGCTCTTCACCTATCGTTACATCTCCTCCCGGCAGAAGATCATCATAGTCATAATTAGATGAATCTATGATCTTTCTTGCAAGCGTTAAACCGTTGCTATGTATCCCACTACTTCTTATTGCCAGAACAGAATCTCCAGGAGATATCTTCTTTCCATCTATCATCTCCTCCTTCTTTACAACCCCAACGCATGTTCCAGCAAGGTCTATCCCAGTTATGATCTCTGGAAGTGTTGCCGTCTCCCCGCCAACGATGGAGATGTTTGAGATCCTGGCACCATCATTCAGACCTTCTCCTATCTCACCGACCACAACTTCATACTTCTCTTTCATCTCTCCGATGGCCAAATAATCGACAAAGGCGATAGGCTCCGCTCCGATTGCCAGTAGATCGTTTACATTCATTGCGATACAGTCTATCCCAATGGTATCCCATTTTTTAAGTCTGTTCGCCACGAGTATCTTGGTGCCGACGCCGTCGGTAGTCATCGCGAGCGCGAAACCCCCAAAATCTACCAACCCGGAAAAATGCCCGATTTTTCCCAAAGGTCTTCCAAACCCCTTTCTAACCGGCTTTATTCTCGAGATGAGGGACTTAATTAATTCTCCTTCCTTCTCTATATCCACACCTGCGTCCTTATATAGCATATTTAAGACCTAAAGTCGCTCCAATTCAAATGCTTCATGCAGAGCCCTGACGGCGTCTTCGCCGTATTTTGCCTCTATCACCATAGAGATATTCGCCTCTGAGGATCCCTGGCTTATCATCATAACGTTTATCTTCCTTTTTGCGAGCGCAGAAAAGACCCTGGCGGCAACGCCAGGCGTCCCCATCATACCGGCACCTGCCACCATGAGAGAAGCCACATCTTCTATAGCAGTCACAGCTTTAACAACTCTCTTATCTTTTTTATACCCCTTCACGATGCGTGTCCCTGAATTAGAGGGATTGAACGTATTTTTTACTTGAACCGGGATGCCCCTATTCATCGCCGGTTCTATCGCTTTTGGATGTATAACGCTCGTTCCGAAATATGTGAGTTCCATCGCCTCTAAATAAGAGATTACCGGTATCGTTCTCGCTTCTGGGATTATCTTGGGATTGTATGTCATTATTCCGTCTACATCGGTAAATATCCATATCTCATCCGCATCAAGGGCCGCTCCAATGATGGATGCCGTGTAATCAGAACCATCTCTACCCAGAGTAGTTATCACGCCATCAGAGTTCTCAGCGATGAAACCGGAGACGAGCGAAACTTCTTTTTTAAGAAGAGGTTCAAGCTTATCTCTAATCATCTCATAAGATTCCGGTAAGGGACTCGCGCCTCCGAAAGTGCTATCCGTGATTAAACCTGCTTCCCCTCCCGTAAAAGATTTAGACTCAACGCCCAAAGACCTTAGAGAGGCAGATAATATCGGTGCACTGATCCTCTCTCCGAAGGACATTATATAATCGAGAGATCTCGGAGTTGCCTCGCCTAAAAAATATATTCCGAGCAAGACCTCTTGAAGTTCTCTAAGCCCCTCATCGACCGTTTCTATGACCTCTATTCGCAGATCTTTTTGCGGGATAGCCACTTCTATTGCGGAGAGATGTCTGCCTCCCATCTCCTGAATGAACTTCTCTATCGTCTCCTTCTTGCTGTCTTTAATTAAAGTTTTGGCGATTCTCTCCAAACTGTCTGTAACCCCTTCAAGAGCAGATAAGACTACAACGACCTCGTTCTCTTCAGAATATTCTTTCACTATCTTGGCAACGTTTCGGATCTTCTCGCCGTCCCCAATGGAAGTGCCCCCAAATTTCATTACCAATCTGATCTCTATTCCCCCATTACCAGTTGAAGTTTTAAGTTCCATCTTTGAGCTGTGCACATTTTAGATCTTTTATATCTTTATTCTCACATTAAAAAGTCTCTCAAGTCTGGGAATCTTCTTCTTAGCCCTGCTCAAATTGGCAGAACTGTAATCGTCCCCCCTCATATAAGAGCATAGGGCATCCAATTCACCTTTTGAAAATATTAGATTTAAAGCTTCCGTATCTACATTCTCTAAAAGCCCCTTTTCGTCCGTTATTGCCTTCTTTAAGTCCTCCTTTAATAATATATCTTCGTCTTTGATCCACCGCCAATCTTCGTTGTATTCTTCTAAAAAAATTTTATCACAACCGCCACACTTCACCACTATCAAATAATTCTTATAAAACTTATGGTAAGAGATAGTCTTGGTCTCGGATTGGCAGAATTTGCAAATTCCGCCATAATCATCCCCCCCTCCCAACTTCTCCGTCTTCACGTCGTTAAAAAAAAGCTCTCCACCTTCGGAATTATATATGTAGGGCACGACTCTTTTATCGATGCCTTTTAGATTAAGTTTTCGAAAAAGGTATCCAAAAATCCTTTGGATTTTTGAGCACAAAGATATAAATGGGTTGAGATGACGAAAGAAGAATCGATGAAAAAATCTTCCTACCTGCTAATTGGCATTGTTCTCGGAATCCTGATGGGTGGCATCGTTGGATATCTCTCTTTTGAGTCGGTTCAATCTCCTTTCAAGGAAAAGATCGGGGTGATATACGTAAAAGGAATTATAATTGCCGGGAGGGGCGATGGAGGAGGATATGTTGGTTCGGAAGATATAATTGATCAAATAAATAGAGCTTTAGATGACAATTCTATAAAAGCAATCGTTTTGAGGATAAACAGCCCTGGGGGAACTCCCGCGGGGGCACAAGAGATCGTGGGAAAAATAAAAAGTGCTAAGAAAGAGAAACCGATCGTCGTCTCGATGGGAGATCTTGCCGCCTCTGCGGCATACTATATCTCTGCTCCGTCAGATTATATATTCGCCGAGCCCGATACCATCACTGGGAGCATCGGCGTAATATCCAAATTTGTGGATAAGAGCAAAAAATACGAGAAGGATGGTGTAGATATCACCGTTGTTAAGTCTGGAGAATTCAAGGACATGGGTGCCGACTGGAGGGCTTTAAGCGAGGAAGAACACGAATATGCTGAGAAGATCGTTAAAGATGCGTGTGAAAGATTCATCAAAGATATTTCAGATGATAGAGGTATCCCGCTGGATGATGTCAGAGAATTGAGCGATGGAAGAATCTATCGTGGAGAAGAGGCTAAAGAGCTCGGATTGGTGGATGGTATGGGAAACATGGAAGATGCAATAAAAAAAGCAGGTGAGTTGGGAGGAATTGAAGGGAAACCCGGCATAAAGTACATGAACCCGCCAATTCCCAGGACGACGATAGAGGTGATACCCCATGAAAAACTTATGGCCGTCATGAACTCATATACCTGAAATTAAATCAAGCAGCACCTCTTTTGGATCTTTCGCCTTTACAACGCCGGATGCCAGAAGCACACCGTCAGCTCCTAGTTCTATAGCCGATCTTACGTCTTTTCCATTTGATATTCCAGCACCACACAGAACTTTAATCCCTTTATCTATCCGTCTAACTGCATCGACGGTATCCGAGACAATCTCTGGTTCTGCTGTAGATACCGATATTCCGCTACCTATAAGCTTTGGAGGTTCTATGGCAATTGCATCCGGTTTTAGCTCGGCTACCGCCTTACTAACGGCCTCGTTATTCGTACAGACCATTGAAGATAGCCCGAAGGAACGAAGTTTATCTATCAAAATATCTATCTCCGATATCCTTATTCTGTGTTCTGAATGGTTTATTAAAGATCCTTCAGCCCCAGAATTTTTGATTGCCTCCGCAGAGACCCACCCTGTATAACTTCCCACATCTATCGGATCTACGTGCTGTGAAAAACACGGCATACTAACCTTCCTGCATACCAATGAAAGATCCGTCTGCTGTGGGCAGATGACCATACATACACCGTTCTCCTCAAAAACTTCCTCACAGATCTTGGCCAATTTTAGACCGTTCTCCCCTGAGGATTCCCTGTACGCCTTCATATTCAAGGCGATCATCGGCGGCTCAAGATTCATACGTCCGCAAACCGATCTTCGAGATTCTCTAATATGCTCGGTAATGTCGTGTATTCCATCTCTTGCATCGGCAGTCTATGCGGCTCAAATGGTCCGTGTCTTCTCATATAATCTGCTATCTCCCCTGCTTTCTCTCTCGCCAGATCGAATGCAGGATCGTCGAAGAGATCGACCGGACCAACAAGTCTTCCCTCTGCTATCTGAAATCCGGCTGCTATAACCCTCGGTGGTCCATCAAATCTCGTGCACCTGGCATCTTTAAAAGAGACCGGCATCATCGGTCCGTTGTGGCTCCCCCTCATCCATCCGCTGACGAGATATGGAAAAGAGAATGGTTCCAAGACCTCTCCAAGGGCGGGCAGACCACTTTGTGCCCTCACGAGCGCCACCGGATCATCTTTGCCAACATATTTCCCGGCGGTTTGATAGAGTTTTTCGGTGCTTATTGCCGCAACGGTTTCTTCCTCCGGCACCTTTGGATTTTTCTTTGGGTAGACGCTCTTTATAACATATCTGCTCTTTGCGCCTATCAGAGCCAATATATCGTACATCTCCTCTGGGCTCTCCATGAGAACTTTTCTGTGTTTTATCACATCGAATATCTCAAATTTGAACCCGTCGTGTAGGCTTGGATCGATTATGAGCCCTGCTGTGTTGAAAGGATCGGCAAACATCTTGAAGATCGGAAAATTGAATGCTCCAGGCTCCGTTTTATCCATCATGAACGCGATCAAAGGCTCTCCCTCACGCTCCGTAAATTCCATCTCGGCGACTCCCGGACCCATCCCCCGCACGTTTCCGCTGAACGCATCTTTTAAGAGGTCCTGGCCGGCACCGTAAAGTTTAAGCTCTTTTGCTATCTTCGTGGCTTTTTCGAATGTTTTCCATGCCAGTTTGTGGATTTTCTCATTGTCTGTGCCTTTCCTGTGGCTCATTAAGAGTTGAAGGTCGTCTCCAGCGGCTAAAATCTTAAAATCTATTAACAGACCGTCTTTTTTTGCCTTTTGCAGATTCTCATCAGCCACTTCCATTAATCTCGGGTGTACAGAGCTATGACCCGGATATCCCCCGACGTCCGCTTTGATCAAACTTATGGTTATCTTCTCCATTTTATCTCCTTTCTCTTATCTCTTCCAAGTGTATAAAAAGCTTTTTTAATATCCAATGAAATCCCATGTATCTACAACTATTCGAGTTGCATATTCCAAAAATCTTCTATTTTTGAGGACTTTAGCATGAGGATGATATAAAGGTATGACATTGGTTGTGAAATCTAATGGAAGAAATCATGCCATACTCCCAAACAGTGATGCTCACAGGGCGATGATCGAATACATGAGAGAGAATGAGCGGGCTCACAGCACCTGTTACGAGGAAGAAGAATGAAGTGGGATCAAAAGAGAGAAATTCTATTGGTTCATCGAGGAAGGCTGGTATTCCACCCGAATCTGCCCGCTCCTCACCATTTAGGCGAAATTTGAAAAGGTAAAATTGTAAGGAAATATGAGGGATGAACTGGTTTCTCATTGGATCCGCATTAAGACTGATCGGCATCGAACACACGATACATATTTTGCGTCACAGGCAAAAAAAAGAGGGTTTTTAACATCTACACAAAAAGATGTAAATAGGCGTAAAAACATATGGGTGATTGTGAGATGATACAACCTAGCTGACGAAAACCAAGTTAGTTATTTCGTTGCGATATCTTACAAACCGTGGCCGTCAGTTCGCCGGACACGTTAAACGCCTGTTGTAGAAGGAGGCTCTGGTTTTCTCATCTCATATTTTAGATAATGAGAACGTGAAAGTGAAACTACCTCCGATGAATCAGGAATCAAACATAAAACCTGAAGGTTTTAGTAGGTTTCGAAGAACGGAACGGAACCTCCGGAAGAATGCCCTGCCTGTGCGCACCCGAAAGCGTACTTCGAGATTTTCTGTGAGAATTACTGATTGGATTGGATATGGCGGAATGATACTCCATAAACGGTTAGGGCAACAAAATTGTCGGTGGTTGTGTTCTTCTAACCGTACTTTTTCTTTAGATACTCCAAAAGTCAAATAGAATCTTTCCAATGACTGAAACAATTGATCGACCACTCAACCGCAAACACCACAAAAATATAAATATTGCAAACTCCCTTAGATTAAATATGAATGATTATCTGATCGAAACTGAACTATGCGACTGGAATAATGAAGAAATATTAAAGTTGGCCGACGAATTAAAGAGTAAAAGTTCAGATAAAAGAGAATATGCGGTAAACGCATTTTATTGGGTCAGAGATAACATTTTTTATTCAATGGAGCAAATTTGGAGAGCATCAGATGCATTAAGATTAAGAAAAGGGAATTGCTGGTCAAAATCGAATTTGTTAGTAGGATTATGCCGAGCAAATAATATCTCCGCACAATTCCAGGTACAGTTTATAAGTGGGGATGCAACTAGCGACCTTACCCCACATTTTGGAGCTAGTTTTAAATATAAATTACCTCATACTTCCGCACTTATACATCTAAATAATAAATGGCTAAGAGCTGATTGTACCAGAGATAAATATCTCAGTCCAGATAGAGCTTATGATTTCGATGGCTATGAAGATACTCCGGTACATCCATACCTGATAAAGAATGGGCCTTCAGTACCAGATTTGAAAGAGATCGCTGAACAACAAATCAAGAGAATGAAAAGAATCCAAAAATTTGCAAAATATATAAAATTGCTTCGTATTCTTGATTGGGGAATGTATATGTGGGCCATAGATGTTGATGAAATTAGATTCAAAAATTCTGGGGTAAGAACCATATCAGATGAAGAAGCAGAGGAAATTTACAAAAAAGTCTATGAATATGCAAGTAAACAGTTCAAGATAAAGCGTAAAGGAAATATAAAGGTTGGGGGATTTGTGCTTAAAAGGCTACGGAACCTTATTGGGATGAAAGGTGATGCAGTAAGTATTACAAAAAATAGGTGCGAGATTGAAGGAAATAGAGGATTTCCAGGCAGATGCTATAATGTTGGAATGAGTTTAATGAATGGTCTTTTCCATGGAATAAATCCAAGTATGCATTGGAGTATGAATGATGATGAAGATATACTACATGGAATAATAGAATCCGATGGAGAAGGCTCTTATCTTCTTCCAATGATTGAAGTAATGCGCCAGTTTATATAAGAAATGTCAACTATGTGATGTGATTAATATGTACGAACTCGATAAATATCTGATCGAAACTGAACTATGCGACTGGAAGAATGAAGAGATATTAAGGTTAGCAGATGAATTAAAGAGTAAAAGTTCAGATAAAAGAGAATATGCGGTAAACGCATTTTATTGGGTCAGAGATAACATCTATTACTTCGCTGAACATTTGTCGAAGGCATCTAAAATTTTGGAAAGAAAGAAGGGGGACTGTTTCACGAAGTCAAATCTGCTGGTCGCGTTGTTGAGAGCAAATGATATCTCCGCAAGGTTCCAATTTCAATCCATAACAGGAGAAGCAATGTTGGATATAATAAAACTGAACGCAGAAGTGAAAGAAGCTAAAAAATTTAAATTTGTACATTGTATCGTAAACGCAATGCCCGGAGAAAGATGGTTGAGGGTAGACTGCACCAGAGATAAATATTTGAGCCCGGATAGAGCAAATGAGTGGGATGGCAGAGATGATACTGAGCAACACCCCCATTTTGTAAAGGATCTGGAATATGCTTCGGATCTGCAGGGTTATGAAAGGTATACGGGACCGAAGAAATTCAAAAATTGGATGGACGCTTTTAATATAATCATGAACGCATTCATAGACGAAGAAAGATACAAAAATTCTGGAATCAGATCTTTTAGTGAAGAAGATTCGGTTCAGATGATAAGGGATGTCCACGATCTCATGGCAAAAGCGATGGAGACAAAGCATAAGGGGGATGCGAGGGTTGTTGCCTGGATGATGAAGAAACTCTTCTCAAAACCACTGGGTTTAAATGTGGAAGTACTTGAGTGCAATGCAAAAAAAGTTAAATATTTATGCCATTGTTGCGTCTCAAATGATGTGTTTTCACATATGGGACAATATTTTTCCTCTCTCGATAACGGAATAGCACACGGGATCAATCCGAAATTGGAATTTACCTGTAAAAGGGGAGATGATGGAATAGGTCACGTGGAAATAATAAATAAAGATGACGGAAGCCATTATCTCCCTATCTTAGAGATTTTATGGAAGGGTGTAAAAAACCTTTTAAAGAGGTAATATAAAGAGAAGTGAAGACCGGGAGGTGAGTCGAACTGAAGGATATGTTAGAGATAAGGGGGTTAACGGTGGATGTGGCTGGCAGGTGCGTTCTCAATGACGTGAACATGATCATCGAAGAAGGGGAAGCTCACGTTCTATTGGGACCAAATGGATCTGGGAAGACAACACTGCTCCTATCTATCCTTGGCTTTCCAAGATATAAGGTTAAGGAGGGTAAGATAATATTCAAGGGTGAAGATATCACAGATCTTCATACAAGCGAGAGGGTTAAGCGGGGGATCGGCATTGCGTTCCAAAATCCCCCTGTGATAAAAGGTGTCAACTTAGGATCCATGGTGAACATCTGTATGGGGGAAAAGACAGACGAGATAACGGAAAGAACACTTGAACTGGCTGGAAAGATGAATCTTTCAGAGGAATTCTTAA
>CABGHG010000035.1 GCA_902158735.1 Candidatus Methanolliviera sp. GoM_oil | reverse complement strand
AACCAAATTCTCCAAGATCCATCATCAACGCGCCATCTTCGTAATAAGCGTATCTTTCATCTTTTAATGAGGATATTATGCTATTCACATCTCCATTGAAGACAAATTGACTCTCTCTCACAAATTTGTCAACGGATATATTCATCCCATCAAGTGTCGATCTTATCCCCTCCAAGCATCGGGAGACGAGATCATCAAATCTTTTAATGGTCACTTCATCCCCATCTTCAAATCTCTTCAGGAGGGAATCTACTTGCTCCTTCCTAAAAGCATCAGCCCCCAAAAGTTTATTTGCCCCCGCATAGACCTTAGAGATCCCATGATCTATCTTTTGATCCTGATCTAAGGCAAATCTTTCCATCCCCCATGCGACGACCGCCACCTGTCTCCCCATATCGTTCACATAATATTGTATCTCTACGTCATAACCGGCTCTTCTCAAAATTCTTCCTAAACTATCCCCTATGATGGAATTACGTATATGCCCGATATGTATTGGGCCATCTGGGTTTGCAGAAGTGTGCTCAATGAGGATGGTTCCTCTATAATGTAACGAGCCATACTCCTCTCGTTCAGATAGCACCTTCTTCAGGGTCTCTGATAAAAATTTTTCACTTGCGTAGAAGTTCAAATAGGGGCCAACAGCATCTATTCTCCCTATTAGATAATATCTCTCTTTTATAGCTATCAGGTGCTTTAATATATCTTCTGCCACGTCTCTTGGATCTCTCTTATCTCTCTTTGCAACTTTAAACGAGACCGTCGAAGATATATCTGCAATCTTGTCGTGAGGGTTTATGGGAATATCTCCATTCTCTCCAACTTTTCCTACCCCTTCTCTCAAACAATCTTTCACCTCTCGCTCAAAATCGAGAAACATTTGATCACACTCTAAATCTGAGTATGGCAGCTATACCACCGAAGGCATTGAAAAACTGCTCTCCCTCTTCAGATTCAGTGGATATTATCTCTACCTTTGTTCCAGATGCTTCGGCGATCTCAGATAATTCTTCGACGATATCTCTTCTCCCGGTGATCTCGAGTGTTGAGCCACACTTGCACACTTTATGATCCTGCTCATCACCATCGGCGGCTATCGTTATAGTCTCTTCTCTTCCGCAATTGCCACATCTTCTACTTATCCTCTCCATCTTTAAATCTTCTGAGAGGAGTAAAGTATCTACCGCACCCGCTTTTAGGTTTTCCCTCACAAACTCTTCCCCATAAGATGCGAGACCGTTCTCTTTAATGACTTCACCCATGAATCGATTTATCATCTTCTTCTCCTTGGCTATCTCCATATCATCCATGCTCTGCGAGAGTTTATTCACCAGCTCGTAAAGACCAGATTCATCCGTGTATGATACATCGAATACACCTAGAATCTTCTTTTGGAGGGCATAGTGTAGATATTCGCCTTTGACAAATTCTTCCTTCGTTGGACTCGGACCTCCAATAAATATGCCTCTAAAATCCCCCCAATCTCCTTTCAGATACACAGTACTCGCGGCTTCTCCTATCCGCTTATAAAATTCATTTATCGCAATCAACCTCAGCCGAGAAAATCTTGCCGCACTCTGCCCTCCTTTTCGCTGTTTACCTGGTACATTTGACGTGAGGTGTCGTACCGCTTCAATTCTCTTTCCAATCAAAAGACCTACAGCCGCATCTTTTCTATCTAAAACGAGGAGTTCAAAGGTTTTTTTATCTTTTAATATCTCTTCAAGAGGCTCTATATAAAATTCGGAACTGCATTGATAGCTATATGATAATACTGGCTCAGGAGGCTCCATAACTATAGATTCCATATCCGTCTTGTCTCCACTGATCCGAACGGCGCCACAAAATATGATCAGCCCATTCTCTGGCGGCATTCGGTAGTATCTCAATCGAGAGAGGACGGAAGCTAAGGCACCCTGGACGTTCGTCCTCGTCGACTTGGATTTTATGTTGGATGCGGACCCCACTTCATCCTTAAGTTGAGCCGTGACATCCGAAATTTGTTTGTCGTGTGGTATGTATATGGATAAAAGTTCCGTTCCTTGCCCTCTCTTCTTTCCGAGCTCTTCAAGCGTTCTCTTAAATTTATATTTCTCCTGAGTAGAAAGTTCTGCCATGGTATCATCGGAGATCTAATCTTTGCATTAGATATATCTTTTCTTATGAAACACCTGATTCCTCCTTCCCTAAAACCAAAGATAGAAATTTTTATAAGTGAGATGAATAGATAGTAAAATGTTCTTTAGATCTCTTAGATATAAGGTTAGATAGATAGGATGCCCGTATGAATACACCGATGGAGATGGTCTTTTTTATCATTCTCCTCTTTTTATCCGCGTTTTTTTCCTCCTCTGAAGTTGCTCTATTGTCAATAAGTAAGGCAAGGGTCAGAAACCTCGCGGATGAAGGGGTAAAAGGATCTAAATTGTTAAAAAATCTCAAGGATGATATAGAAAAGACGTTGATAACAATATTGATCGGAAATAATCTTGCAAACGTTGCTGCATCGGCATTAGCGACCTCGATGGCAATAAGAGTATTTGGAGATCTTGGAGTAGGCATCGCCACCGGCGTCGTAGTGCTCTTGCTCTTAATATTTGGAGAGATCACTCCAAAGTCTTTTGCGACAAAGAACAAAGAAAAACTGGCTTTATTGTTTTCAAGGCCGTTATATGCTCTTTATGTCTTCTTAACCCCACTAACGATCTTTTTTTCGCTCATATCTCGTGGAATGTTTGAGATGGCAAACATTGAGGAAGATTCATCGCTGACAGAGGAGGAACTGAAAGAATGGATAAATGTTGGAGAAGAAGACGGGGCGATAGAGAGAGCTGAAGAAGAGATCATGTACAACGTCTTACGTTTTGGAGATGCCACCGCTAAAGATGTGATGAAACCAATAGAAGAGACAGTCTCTGCCGATGTAAATTCTTCGGTCGAAGAGATATTGAAGCTCATGGTTGAGTCAGGTCACTCGAGGATCCCGATCTATAAAGGAGATGGTGTGGTTGGGGTCATTCACGCCAAGGATCTATTGCTATCCCCCGCTAAAAATAATGATCAAAATTATAAGAATGGCTCTTTAGAGGAGATGATGCGCGAACCATATTTTGCTTTTGAGATGAGAAAGATCTCAGAGCTTTTGGGTGAATTGAGAGGTGGAACGCATATAGCGATCGTCATCGACGAATCTGGGAAGGTAACAGGCTTGTTGACGACGGAAGATATCGTCGAGGAGATCGTAGGAGAGATTCAGGACGAGTTCGATCGCGAATAAGATATATATCGGTCTTCTTAATATCCATTTTATATATATTGATATATGGAATAAATATAGATCATATGAAAAAGTTTATAAAAAATAAAAAAATAGAGATAGAGAGATTAAAATGATGAACCGAAAGATCAAGATATTTCTCTGTTTTGCGTCCGTTATAGTGCTTTCGCTCTCCATCGCGTCGGCTTATGAAAATGCTGCAAGTTTTAAGTCTATCGGCGATAATATGCCTGATAATATACATCTGAGTTTTAAATCAGACCCTTCTGCCTCTATGACCATCGTATGGGATACTTCAATTCCGGCGGGAAGCTTTGTCCAATACGGAATGGATCAGCACTATAAAATGGCCGCCAAAGGAGGTAAAAGATCTTCACTTCTTCACGAAGTGGATCTGATCGGTCTAGAATCGAATACGACCTACCATTACAGATGTGGATCAGAAGACGGCTGGAGCCAGGATCATACTTTTAAGACTGCCCCGTTGGAAGATGATAACATATCGTTTATCGTCATGGGGGATTCCAGAAACGATCTCGGGAAGCTCAATTTTGATGGGTGGAAGAGGGTGGCAGATGCGGCCGCTTCTGATGACTTTGATTTCACGCTCTTCTCGGGAGATATGGTCTTCTGTGGCTTTAATCCTTTAGAATGGAAGGCATTCTTCGATTCTGCTACTATGCTCATGTTAAAGGCCCCCTTTATGGCTGTTCTCGGTAATCATGAGTTTTGCTCTCCGCTATACTTTACTTTGTTTGCCACACCTGATGCTAAAAATAAAGGGTGGTACTCGTTTAATTATGGAAACGTGCATGTGGCTGTTCTTAACACCGAAACCTCCCTCTTAACATCCATAAAACCCAATCTATTCCCGGCTGATATGGGGCCTGATTCTGAGCAATACAGGTGGCTTGAAGATGATCTATCCAATCTTCCGGATGATATGTGGAAGGTAGTCGTTCTTCACAGGCCACCTTATTCTTGCGGAAAGGCTCATGGAGATCAGACCGATGTCCAGCCCATAACCGAGCTCTTCGATGAGCACAACGTGGATCTGGTCTTCTGTGGGCATGATCACGGATATCAGAGGAGTAAACCGATGGTGGACGGAAAGGTGACAGAAGGGAAGGGAACGATCTACGTAATATCCGCCGGTGCAGGAGCTCCACTCTATCCTTTGAATGAGGGGGATGAACGGCTTTCGTATGCGAAGTCTTGCTATCATTATACTTTGGTTGAAGTAGATGGAAATGTACTAACATTGAGAGCAAAGTATCCCGATGGTGAGGTATTCGATTCGCTCACATTGAAGAGAGGGTCATGAATGGATCTGATAGAACCTTCGCCCTTTAGGGCGGGGAGTATGTCAGATATTCACCGGGTTTGAAAGATAGCGACGATCCAATGTCATATTATAATTCTCCCGATCAGATAGGCGAGTAAAAATCCTAAGATCGCGCCTCCATTTAAGAAGGGCAGGCCTGCCTGGGCTTTTCCCTTCTCCACATTCTTCATCAGAAGCAGAAGTCCAAAGATTCCTCCGATCATAGCACCGATGGTCGCCATTGGCCCTATATAGATCTGAGAGGAGACGACGAGTATGGTAGGTATGATCATATCCCCAAGTCCAACGATGTAGGCGTCCCTCTCTTTCCCTCCTTCACTTTGAACTTGATCGAGTTCTTCGAGTGAAAAACCCCTCTTTTTTGGGATTACTAACAGCACAGGGAGTTTTAAATCCATCACGTCATCTGCGAGTGTTAACATGTGTTTTGTCTTATATACAGAGATGAAATCGTATATTGCGAGTAGGAAGAGGAGTATCATCACCGGAATTATTCCGAGTGATATGCCAAAGATTGTACTAACGGTTGTGGCAAGGATGATCCCAACGGCGTCCACAATATACCATCTTGGATATTTAAGGAGGGCAAAGATCAAAAAAGCGGAGACGATTATGGAGAATGCCGTGGAAGGTATCATGGAAGAGTTCGTTGGAACCTCCGGGATAAAAGCGCTAAGACCGAGGAGAAGGGTAGAAAAGACTGCAAAAACGATTAGTATCCGTATCAAAATCTTTACCTTATACTTTGCCAGAAGGAGTATCAAAAGCGTGAATGCGATTATCATGACGATAAAATAGATTGGATTATAGAAAGATTCCGGATCTTCAAATGCTCTGATATCAGTTTCCTGAAAGGCGGGAATCATCAAGATTGAGAGAATCTGGATTAAGAGGAAGGTGCAGAGTATCGCAAGTATCGGTAATTTTTCTACGATCGTCTTCTTCATGGGTCTCCTCATTCTCTTCTGTTCTCTCATATATAGGAGAGGGTCTATAAAAGTTTTATACCTATAAATTCAAGTCGATGCTATCTCGATTCTCGATCAGATCGATGAATTTGGGCGTAGATTTATATTTAGTTATATATCAAGAGAAAGCCGTCTTACGTGAAGATCGTTAAAAAACATTAGATGGCTTGGATGAAAGATGATAGAAAAGTTAAAAGATGAGAAGAACGCGATCATTCTGGCGCACAACTACAGCAGGCCGGAGATTCAGGACGTGGCAGATTTTGTGGGGGACTCGTTGGAGCTGGCAGAGAAGGCATCAAAGACGGATGCAGAGATCATCGTCTTCTGTGGTGTGGACTTTATGGCGGAGACTGCCGCCATATTGAATCCGGATAAAAAGGTTCTGATCCCAGATATTGCGATCTGTCCAATGGCACAGATGTTAAAGAGAGAAGATCTGCTTAAGGCAAAGAAGAGATATCCTGATGCAGAGGTGGTACTCTATATAAACACGCTTGCGGAGCATAAGGTTTATGCGGATTGTATATGCACATCCGCGAACGCAAGCCATATCGTCGAATCTATGAACTCCGATACGGTCATCTTCGGTCCGGATATCAATCTGGCGCGGTACGTCGAGAGCCAAACTTCAAAGAGGGTGATACCGGTTCCTGAATATGGACTCTGCCCGACGCACCATCAGATCACGGCTGAGGATCTGTCGGATGCGAAGGCGAGGCATCCCGGAGTGGAGATTGTGGCACACCCGGAATGCACCGAGGAGATTCTAAAAAAAGCTAATGCGATCGCATCTACGAGTGGAATGATCAAATATTGCAAGGAATCTGAGGAGGCGGAGTTTTTGATCGCGACGGAGATCGGATTGATACATAGGCTTAGGAAAGACGTTCCTGGGAAGAAATTTTATCCACTCTCAAAGAGTGCGGTCTGCCCCCAGATGAAGACACACACGCTTAGGAAGGTTGAAATGGCATTGGAGATGGAGAGAATTCATGTTAAAGTGCCCAAAGATACTGCGGAGAAAGCAATGATTCCCATAAAAAGAATGCTCTCAATGAGGAAGGGTTAAGATGCAGAAGAGTAAGAGACGGATATACATGGATCACGCCGCGACGACTCCGGTTGATCCAGAGGTATTGCAGGCGATGCTTCCATACTTCTGTGAGAGATATGGGAACGCCTCTTCTCTGCATGCACACGGTAGGGAGGCAAGGGATGCGGTGGAAGATGCTCGAAGAGATGTCTCATCTCTGATCGGTGCAGAGGAGAAAGAGATATTCTTTACGAGCGGCGGAACGGAATCGGATAATCTGGCAATCATTGGGACGACGAGAAAGAAGGGGAAAGGTAGGATAATAACGAGCTCTATCGAGCATCCCGCGGTTCTTGAGCCATGCAGATATCTAGAAAGAGAGGGATTCGAGATCATTCGTATGAACGTCGATGGATACGGAATGGTAGATCCATCTGAGCTCAAAGAGAATATTAATAAAGATACAATTTTAATAACGGTGATGCACGCGAACAACGAGATAGGTACTATTCAAGATATCAGAGAGATCGGAAAGATCGCGTATGATGCAAAAATTCCGTTTCACACAGATGCGGTTCAATCTTTTGGGAAGATCCCGATCAATGTCGAGGAGATGAATATAGATATGCTATCCATATCTTCGCATAAGCTACACGGGCCGAAGGGGATTGGAGCGATCTATATAAGGGATGGAATAGATATAGAGCCGATCATCTTCGGTGGAGGACACGAAAGAGGGATCAGAAGCGGGACCGAGAACGTCCCAGGAATCGTCGGGCTTGGGAAAGCGTGCGAGATCGCAAAGAAGAGGATGAAGAAGGATATTAAGGGAGTTAGAAAGATGAGGGATAGATTGATAGAGGGATTATCCGAGAAGATAGCCAAATCTTATTTAAATGGACACAAAACGAAGAGGCTCCCAAATAATGTTAACTTTAGATTTGCCGGCGTCTTGGGTGAATCTTTGGTCAAAGCCCTGGACGAGCATGGCATATCGGCATCTGCGGCTTCTGCATGCTCTTCTAAAGATTCTGATGCTTCCCACGTTCTCTCAGCGATCGGATTGGGGGTGGAAGAGGCCCGATCATCGATCAGATTGACGATTGGAAGGGAGAACGATAAAGCGGATATCGAGTATCTTCTGGATGTTTTTCCCCGTGTAATCGAAGAATTGAGGCTGGTCTCTCCGTCATGGAATAAAGGGTGTTGGTAGATGAATGAGTCTTTGATCCTGATAGTCTTTGGAACGTTCTTCTGTGCCGATGCCATCGCCTCGATGGTATATTATGGTGGGTATGATATCCCTCAGGTCGGTAGGATCATAAGGGTGATATTTGGGTTGGTGCTCATCGCGATGGGTATCTCAAGTATGTTATTTGAGAACATACCAATATACATCATTATTTGCCTCTTCTGCATGGTAAGTATTCTATGTGGGTACTTCGTCGGAAAAAGTTTTTAGGATCTTCACCTATAAAGTAGTAAAAGAGTTAAAAAAAGGTTATAAAAAAAAATTAAAAAAAGATTAAAACTTAAAAGTCGTAAAGTTCCCTGCGCTGGCGCTTTGACTCTGCTCTCGCAGTATTCATGACCTTTCTGAACCTGAGCGCCGTTATTATCGATCCGCCAATCTTCACCTTTCCAGAAAGCAGGAGAGGCAAGATCCTTATCGGATTCTTCTTCATGAGCGGTCTAACCACACCCATTATATCTCCCGGATTATCCGCCTCAATCGTCAGAGATTTCGAGTTTGACGACTTCGGTTCACCTTCCATCACCTTAAATTCGCTCTCACCTTCTTCAAGGCATAGCGCGGCAGAACTCGATCCGGTACGAAAGACAATCGATCTATCCACCATAATGCCCATTATGGCGGGTGCCAAACCTGCCGATGCCAGTGCAGCACACGCTGCGAGCGCGGGTGCGGCTGCTGCCGGAAGAGCCGGTATAGCTAAAGTTGGAGGTATCATCTGCGCCGACTCATCAGATACCATCTCTTTAAATTCTCTCATCGCATCACCTCTTTTAACTTAGAAACTAATATTATTTAAAGTCTTCTATGGATATTAAAGTATTCTATGGATAAGATTACGTCATCAAGAGTTAATTTTTTATATTGTTACTACATCTGTATGAATGTTAGACCAAACAGTTTTGAGAAGAAAAATCGGAGATTTTCACATGAAACTGGACGCACTATTAGATAAATACTCAGATATATTTGACAACCGCTTACATCAATATATGGATTACAAGCTTAAGGAGGATGGGCATTCTGACGAATTCTACGATGCGATGGGACACATTCCCCTGGCAGCCGGTAAACGGGTGAGGCCCACGCTCGCCGCTCTCTCTTGCGAGGCGGTTGGAGGAAGACCAGATGAGGCTATGGAGCTTGCACTGGCGGTCGAGCTCCTCCATAACGCGAGTTTAATTCACGATGATATAATAGACGGCGATATAAAGAGAAGAAATGTGCCGACCGTTCATACGAAGTACGGCATTCCAATCGCGATAACTGTCGGGGATGCACTCGTGGGGGAGGCGTTCTATATGATCGCGATGCTTCCGGAGGTGAGGATGCGAAGGTACGGGGTGAACGTGGTGAAGGAACTCTTCGTCTCATTTACGCTTGCCATAAGGGGCTTGTACAGCGGGGAGGCACAGGATATAGACTTCGTGCATCGATTCGATGTCATGGAAGAGGATTACATGACGATGATCTCAAAGAAGACATCTTCTATGCACAGGCTCGCTACTCGAGGGGGCGCTATACTCGGAGGAGGACATATAGAGGAGATAGAGGCGCTATCTGAGTTTGGAATAGATTTCGGGATGATGTTTCAGATAAAGGACGATCTGTTGGGTCTAATCGGAAGTGAGGAACTGCTTGGAAAGACGGTTGGGATAGATATAAGGGGTAAGAAGAGGACGCTCTATATGGTTCACGCCTTGCAGAATGTATCTGGAGAGGATAAATCTGTATTAAATGAGCTTCTGAGGAGGAAATATAGACCTGAAGACGTTGATATAGAACGTAAAATATTTGAGCGGGCAGGGTCGATAGATTACTGCGAGAAGAAGATTCGGGAGATAAAAGATAGGGCAGTCTCTCATCTTGAGATCTTGCCTGAATCGGAGGCAAAGCAATCTTTGTTGGATATGGCAGAGTGGTCGATTGTGAGGGAGAGTTGATTGCTTAGATAGGGCGAAGATCGTGGAAAAATTGAGTTATGATGTGGTCTTCGTCGGTGCTGACGAATCGGAGATTCGTTGCACGCAAAAATTTCGTTTGCATCCCACACGAAGTTGGTCAACACACGGCAAGAACGTGTGCTTAAGTCACGGTTTGGATACGGTATTGGTGGAGAGATTTATATAGGATTTAAGAGAAATTTAAACTAATACGAGATGACAGAAGTAAAAGATAAATCGGATATGCATACAGAGAAGCCTTTCAATATAGAAGAACGGATGGGAAGTGCTCACGACTTTCGTCGTGGCATGCCAAAAATCGAAGATTTTTGGGATATGCAAATCGAAGATTTGCAACTACATAGGGGTTTTCATTATCTATAATCGTGGAACCTGATCTTTTCTTTATCGCCCTCACCACGCATGGGGTAGTGGCTTTCCGCCAGCAATCTCAATTTATTTCTCACTACTCTTTCACTCTTTTCGGGCAGATTTTCAAGGAAGTTCAGACTCCTCTTGCTGATGAATAATTTGTACACAAGCACCAAATTCCCATCTATTCAAGTTTCACAAACGCTTCGTTCTTCTCTATCTTCTCCATCTCTTTAACGAGCATCTCTTTCTTTTCCGTCTCTACCATCTCCTGAAGTAACTCATCGAATGTCTGTCCCGGTCTCTTCAGTCTTGAGACCTCCTCCCACGTTACGAAGGTAACGGGTATCCTCTTTGTCGCACGCATAGATATATTTTACAATATTTACAATAGTCATAATTTTTGTATCCTTACCATTTAAGAAAACCTCACCCCTCAGGACGGGGAGTATGTCAGGTTATGGAGATAAGGGGTAATTCTCCCATCTCGGATATAAAGATCGACCCAAGAAGTCTCTCACCCAAACATCCTCCTGTAAAAATATGTGATTATCCTATCGACGGGCGAGAAAGGAATGTCCATCATTCCGACTCCGAATGGCACGGTATGAATCGCTCTCCTGAGGAGAAAACGTCGGATACCCTTTGGCAGATGGTCATGGAGATATATCGCTGGAGCGCCCCGCCTGTGATATCGAAGTAGTCGCTTGATCTCCTTTTTCCATTTATATCTCTCATCTATGATCGCATTTGCCGCTATCTCACCCGATCTCATTGCCTGGTAAATACCCTCGCCGGCGGTCGTGAAGTTGAAACTTGCCGCGTCTCCGACGAGGAAGATATCGCCGAAGTTGAACCCGTCATAGTTGAACTTTATAGGAGCAGCTCTCACCTTCCCCTCCAATTGGATATCATGTTGGTAGCACCAATCTTCAAATATCCTTCTAAATCGCCCCATTGGCATAAATCTGGGCATCGTTCCTACTCCGACAGACGCATATTCATTTTGGGGAAATATCCAACCATACGCCAATCCGAGATCGTCGTTTATAACTACTTCACAGTCCCATCTCGGTTTTATGAACCACTGCACAGCCATCGCATTGTCATTCTTAAATCCCAATCCGCGCGCGATCACCGAATTTGAGCCATCGCTCCCGATCAGATAGCTGTATCTTATCTTTTTACCCTCGTTCTCATATTCAGACGAAAATGAGATGGTATGCTCTTCTCTATTCAGAGAGACGACCCGGCTATCTGGCAGTATCGTAGCACCGCCTATCTCCGCCTCCGCCATTTGATACTGCCCCACCTTCAATCGATCAATAGTGTAGAAGAAAGGTCTGCGATCACTGCGGTATATGGTGCCTTTCCAGTCGTTCACGTGCAGAATTATGTTCTTAACCCTTCTTTCGAGGAGACGCTTTGGGACGTATTTGATTCCGTGGGGAGGAAGTCCACCTGCGCATAGTTTATCTCCTATTCTATCCTTTGGGAGTTTTTCCAAGACGATCACATCCCTGCCGGTCTCTCCCAGTATCTTGGCGGCAGTCAATCCCGCGGGACCTGCTCCGACGATGACGACGTCGTAATGTTCCATCGGTACTGAAATGAAGGTATCACTAAAATAACTTTTTATCTTGTAGCTCTGCAGACTTGACTTTAGGCCGAAAGAGGTAAACTTTTTATACTTTGCAGACATGTATTACAATATGAACGTGACGGTGAGGGGGATCGACGAAGAACTATTCAGAAAATTCAAAGCAAAGGCCGTTAAAGAAGGGAAAAAATTGGGAGACGCTTTGAATGAAGCTTTTTTACTCTGGTTGAGGGCAAAAAATAGAAAGAAGAGAAGATTAACGGGTCTAAAACCTTTTGATTGGGGGGAAGGAACGGAGAGGACGAGCGTCGAGATCGATGAGATGATATACGGCGGGTCTTCGAGAGAAGAACGAAGAGACAGATAGAGAAAGAAGAGGTCGATAACAGTTAAGAGAAATTTATAGAACTATATAGAAAAGTTTATAGGTTATCTAAAACCTAATCTTAGAGCATAATGAGACAAAATGAAAAAAACAGTTAAAAATTATAGTCTAATAGCAACCCAAAAGAAAGTCGAAGAGCTTAAGGAGATAGCTGAGAGATATTCGGATGTTAAAAATTATATCTTCTGGAAGTATGGCTCTTTGAGCGGTCTTCAATATTTAGATTATCCAAGAGAGATCAGAGATCAATGGGTTTCAGATTCTTCAGATTCTTCAAAAAAGCAAAATAAAAATGATTTAGTAAAAGTAAAACAATTCGGATTACAGGCAAGACAATGGAAGATGGCTTTTGATGAGGCATTTAGCAACATAAAAACAAATTGGAGTTTATGCTTCAATGAAGTGAGAAAGGCAATAAACAGAAATGAAAATCTAACAAAGGATGAAAAGAAATACTGCTATTACTTGCTTAGATCATATTCTCTTTTATATAAAGCCATAACGTTCCAAGATTTTAGCAGAGAACGACCACAAAAAATATCAGAGTTAGTTGTTGATACAGATAAGGTTCATAGATGGTTAAAAAGAACCATCAGAAAATACCAGAATAACAAACCTGTTGATAAGAAGAGGAGAACTTTTACTCTGGACCCAAACATGTATGATTATTTTGAAGATAAAGATAAAAATGGA
>CABGHG010000034.1 GCA_902158735.1 Candidatus Methanolliviera sp. GoM_oil | reverse complement strand
CTCACATTGGAGGCACCTCTCCGCCTCCGCCTTTGCAATCTCAAGATTGTAGCCCAATGCAACCTCGCCGAAGTTTTTTATCCTTTCTTGAGGATCCTGCTCCGGCATTGGATGCGTCTTCTTGGAAATTTTCTTCTTTTTCTTCTCCGTCTTTGCCATCTTAATCACCCCTCCAGGGCCATCCTTTCCTCATCCAAAAATCTTCGATTTCTCGCCATCAAATTATCGAAATCAACCAGATGAGCGTCGAACTCCGGTCCATCTACGCAGGCAAATTTCGTCTCTCCGCCTACTATAACTCTACAACTTCCGCACATCCCGGTACCGTCTACCATGATTGGATTTAGACTTGCGACGGTTTTTATCCCGTAGGGTTTTGTGAGTTCAGCGATGATCTTCATCATTATGACCGGCCCAACAACCATCACGAGATCGATCTTCTCTTCACCATCCATCAGTTCCTTCAAGACATCGCTAACAAATCCTTTCCTTCCCTTAGAACCGTCATCGGTGGTGATGTAGAACTTATCGCTGTATTCTGAAATCTTCTCTTCAAATATCAGCAAATCCTCTGTCCTTGCCCCTATGATAGATGTGACAGTATTCCCTGCCTTTTTGAACGCCCTCACCTCCGGGTAGATGAGTGCTATTCCTACACCGCCTCCTATGCAGACGACGTGCCCATAATTCTTTATCTCGGATGGGTGCCCCAAAGGACCGACAAAGTCACGGAGAGCATCTCCTTCAGTCAAAAGCCCCAATTTATTGGTGGTCTTACCTACCTCCTGCACCACGATTGTAACCGTGCCTTTTTTTGCGTCAAAATCTGTTATCGTCACCGGTATCCTCTCACCGTGTTCATCGACCCTTAAAACGATAAAACTGCCAGGTTTTGCCTTATTTGCAACTAAAGGAGCGTCTATATCAAACAACTTTACATTATCGGACAACTTCTCCTTTTTAACGATTTTATACATCTAATACCTTCACTTTTTTACTTTAAGAGCTCTTTTGCCTTCCCAAACGCAAATTTGTAGTCAAACACGCCTTTTTTCGCCTCTCTTGCCGCATTCAATACAGCCATCTCTGTTTTATATTTTAAATCGCCTGTGGCAAGCGCACCAAGACCAAACACTCCTGGTAAAATCTCTTTTCCATCGTCTGACAGTTCTAATCCCTCTATCCCCAGGGGAGGTACAGCATTGACGTCCGCCACTACCTTGCACTTATCCATCTTCTTCAACATCTCCGTATTGACCAGACAGACTCCTGCCTTACCTGCTGTGATTACCACGTCGGCATCCTTCACAGCCTCAAATATCTCGTCATCGTTCGCACCCTGTATTCCCATTATCTTGGTTCCTTCCTCCTTCTCGATCTCTGCAGCTATCCCTTCTGCCCTAGACTTATTTCTGGATGTAATGATAACATCTGATCCCTCGCAAGCACAGATCGTTGCAGCCAACTGCCCTACCTGACCGGTACCAGCTAATATTACTACCTTTTTTTCCTTTAAACCTTCAAACCCTTTCTCAGATAAGACATTATCTATCTTGGCCACAAGTGCAGAAGCAGTTGTGTGTCCCCCCCTCGGATCCACGATTATGGATATCTCGAACGGGGGGAACATAGACTTTTTAACGTTCTTCAAGATCTTCTTTGCCTCATCAACATCTTTTCCACCGACAAAAATGGTTGTATGCCCTACCCCTTTCACCCCTCTTGGAAACATGGCATCCTGGGTGAGTGCAGTCACACTCTTTGCATCAACCTGTGCAACGGGGACAACAATATCAAATCCAGAGTCATACGCTATCAAAACATCGAAAGGCGTCACATATTTATCCGTATCAAACAACAACATGATATCCTTCATTTAAATCACCGGACTGGTGGAGTTTTGTATGTAGATATAAATTTTTCTAATGCACTCAAAAGAATGGATGAAATCTCCATTTCCTACTGGCGATATAGTTAAACCAGGATCTCTATTATGGAGGTTGGGATGAAACTCCTACGACATGCAATTTGCAATTGTTATGGATTTTCTGAACTATGAAAAAATTTACGGTTTATTCAACACAACATCAGGATAGTAAACTTTATATAAAGTCTATATCAACATCTTTTATAATTCAAAAAGGTGATGGAATGAAAGAGGAAAGTAAAAGATACTACGATAAAAAACCTTGGCTGAAGAGCTATGAGGATGTATTTGAGGAAAGTTTGGAGCCTTATTCCGAGATACCTGTATTTAAATTTTCAGACGATTCGGCAGAGAAATATCCGGAGCAGAAGGCATGTACCTACTCTAACAAGGAGATGACATATAAAGAATTCAAAGATCATAGGGATCGGGTTGCAACGGCACTTTTCGATCTTGGGATAAAAAAAGGAGATAGGGTCGCGACGATTCTGCCAAATTTCCCTCCATTTGCGATTGCGGATCACGGTATCTTGAGGGCGGGAGGGGTAGATGTTCCATGTAGTCCATTACATAAGGCCGACACGCTAGAGTATGAAATAGGCACCTCTGGTGCAAAAGGGGTGATCTGTCTCGACGAATCCCTTGAGTTGATCAAATCAATAAAAGATAAGACATCTCTCGAATTCATCGTTGTCACTTCTGTAAAGGATTATACGGAGAATGAGCCGGAGTTAAAAGAGACCCCGGGGGCATATCAATTCAGAGACCTGATTGCAAAATACGAGCCAAAACCTCCAAATGTTGAGATAGATCCAAAAGAAGATTTAGCATTACTACAGTTCACAGGAGGTACGACAGGACTTCCAAAAGGTGTCATGCTCACGCACTTCAACATCACTTCCAATGTCCTACAAGTGATGCCATGGTTAATGGGTAAGTTTTCCGATCAATTCAAAGGAGACGGTGCTATGATGCTCGCCCTCCCATTCTTCCATGTGTATGGCCATTGGGCGATGAATACAGCAATCTATTTTGCCCAAAACATGTTATTGGTGAGCGACGCCAGAGATTATGACGAGTCTGTGCGTCTGATAAAGAAGTATGAACCTTGGTTGCAGATAGGTGTGCCGACGCAGTTCATGAAGATGATATCAAAGGAAAAAGATCTTGCGAATGTGAAGATGTTGGGTGCATCTGGATCTGCTGCATTGCATTCAAAAATCGCCAAAAAATATGAGGAAGTGACCGGAACACCACTCACCGAAGGTTATGGTCTAAGCGAGACAAGCCCCGTAACGCACTACGATGTTGGGTCAATGGGTAGGTATCTTGGAATATTCGATGAGGATATTGTAAAGGTGGCAACCATCGGCGTGCCCGTCCCAGATACCGATGTAAAGGTGGTCAATCTTGAAACGGGAGAGGAAGTTCCCCCCGGGGAGACAGGAGAGATGTACATTAAGGGACCACAGCTGATGAAGGGTTACTGGCCCACCCCCGGTAAGGGTTTGGTGGATGGCTGGTTGCCCAGCGGTGATGTCGTAAGGATGGATGAAGATGGTTACTTCTATATCGTGGACCGCACGAAGGATATGATAAACGTCTCTGGGATAAAGGTCTACTCGCAGGTCGTCGATGAGATCATAGAGGGACATCCAGCGGTCGATATCTCGGCTACCATTGGTGTTCCAGATCCAAAACGTCCCGGTTCTGAGAGGGTTAAGATATTTATCATACCCAATGATGATTATAAGGGGAAGATAACGGAAGAAGAGATCATCAATTACTGCAGAGAGAGACTTGAGCCATACGCCGTTCCAAAGTTCGTGGAATTCAGGGACAATCTTCCTCTAACGCCAACACTAAAGGTCTGGAAGAGAAAGCTCAAAGAGGAAGAGATAAGAAAGATGAAGGAGGCGGGCATACTCGAGGAGTGATATATTTGGAAGATGTTGAGGATAGGGTATACTTATGCCATTCTCATCGGAGGGATGATAGCAGAGACCTCCTCCCTATCAAAATCACTGAGGAACTTTGAAGAAATATATCAAACCCGATGAGGTGCTCTTCTGGGTAGAGGGGGTCATGCCCATATTGGCCGGTTGCCGGGAAGGCTCCCTGATAGGTTATCCGATCTATCCCGGGGGGATAAAAAAAGGTATCGGAAAAGCTAAGCAATTTGTGAAACCCACCTCGTCCAACTCACTTTACTTGCGTATGGTCGATCACCAGAGCATATCAAAAATAGCCGAAAAGGAGTTGAATAATAGTGATCTGGGCAAAAAAATAGGGGAGAAGGAACTAGAATTTAGCGTAATTCTGAGAACGGGGTTTTTGGATAAATCATGCATAAAGGTCATTTTTTCTTATGATGTCTTCGTACGAAGAAAGAATGTAAATGAGGAAAGATATGATGCGTTAGAAAACTTATACGAGGAGCTCATGACGGCAAGTCTTTCTCAACCATCCGAATGGCAAGTTACCAATGGAGAATTATTTTATCCTTATAAACCCTCTATAATTTCCATAGCAGAGAAGATAGATAAGATAAATGGGGGAATGTTGTCCTATCCCCCGTGTTGCAGAGAAGGTTATATAAATAGCAAAAGAGACGGACCTTTTTCGCCTGAAATTGCGTATGAGCGGCAGTTGTGGGAAAATGAAGAAAACTACCTCTTTTTGGAGGAGATCGTGAACGGAGGTAAGACGTTCCTAAAAGAGATTTGCGAGGGGGGATTACCGGAGGTTATATATTCCACCCCTTACATGGGCTTTTATCCTTGTCGCATCGATTGTAAGAGAGCCATAGAGATAGGTAAAAAGCTAAAAAAGTTCTCCCAGTCGGCTGATATGTTGTATCCCTATAACTTCAAATGTCTCATCGCCCCTCTCTGGCATTTTTGCATTGGGTTCGAGCGCTCCCATAAGGTAAAACGTGAACATGCGTTAGATGGTAAAGTAAAGGAGATGAAAAAGTTTTTATTTGATGGAAACGAGATAAAAAGGTTTGCATATCTGTTAATTAAAGGCTAATGGGATGCCATGACCATAAAGGCGGAAAATTATAATTTAAAGGATGATTAAGCGATGAGGGAAGAGATCATAGAGGAGTTAATAGGGGAGAGATACATCTCGAGGGAGTATGGCAAGGAGATTATAGAGATGATAGAGGATGATGAAGTTTCCGTAGAGGATATTAGAGAAGATATCTTCCAAGAAATTCTATCAAATGCAACGGTTGTTCTTCAAAAGACGGCATATCCCATTTTGGAAAGAGATGCAAGAGAATTGTTCATAACAACTATGGGCTTCCATTTGGATGAGGTTTTATTTAGATTTAATAGGTGTTATAAAGATAAGGAGGCGGTTGTTCTGGGATTGAGAGAGGTCTTTAATGAATTTTTCGAACCATCGGAGAAAGCGTTGGGCGTGGCGTTGGACGATTACACGTCTCCTCGGGTTATCTCCTTCTTAAATGAAAGGAATAAAAGAGATATGGGATTCGAGATTGAGGTCTTATTTGCCGATGATTTTGAAGTGGCCAAAGAATTAAAAAAAATGGTGGCGTTGAACTGGAAAGAATTCTCGGATCGCATCAAAGGAGGGATTGTTCTAATGGGTTTTAGTTCTATGTCAGACAAAGAAACTTTTAAAGAAAGAGTTCTCTCCTTGATCGCTGATGGTACAAAAGTCATTACATATTTCCCACCGGATTTATTCAATGAAGAGGATTGTCAAAAATTGGAGAAAGCGATAAGATCAAGCTCTCTTAGAGATGGGAATCTGGTCCTTAGATGGTGTGGAGTGGCCCAGCATGGAGACTTAACTCTCAAGTGGTGTGGGGATAATATAGGTAAGCCATCTAATATCGAAGAGATAAAACGTAAATGGGAAATACTGAAGGAAGAGTGGAGAAAATGGGGAGAACTGAACGAATCGCTGATTAAAAAGTGGGAGGATTATGATTCGGTTCTTAAGAGCGATTAAGAAGAGTATTAAGACAATGCATATTTCAAATCATCCATTATATCATTAACATCCTCCAGGCCGACCGAAAGTCTGATCAAGCGTTTGGATATGCCAAGAGAATCTTTTTTGGGGAAATTCAGATACATCATTGAATATACACCTTCCTCACTGTAAAGTTCAAAGCAGAGATCGCGGCCATTCCAGATGAAAATGCCACACAGGATTCTCCCCGCTCCAATGATGCAATCTTCTGCTCTAGGATCTCCTGTGTTGGATTTCCCACCCTTGTATAGACATAAGGACCCTCTCCGAGGATGAAGGTGGACGTCTGATGTATGGGAGGAGTTAAATCTCCCCCGTCCCCCACTCCATCATGTATCGCCCTCGTAGAGAAACCTATATCTTTTTCAGATACTGGTTGCCGCACTTAGGACACTCCGGTTCCATCACCGCCTCCTCCATCTTTCCTCTCCATGTACATTTAGGACACTCCACGGTGCCATCCCTCTTTTTTATTAACCTGAACATCTTTATATGTCCGGTAGTACAATCTGGGCATGTCGGCACCATAATGGCATCTTTCTCATCTCCTGTCCAGCCACAAGCAGTGCATTCAAGCATCTCAATCACTCCTTCTTACCATAAGGACATTCTATGATACACTTCATGCAATATGGCAGACCCCCGTATTTCTCCTGCCACGCCTGATATTCTTTGATCTTTGGATATCTTCCCTTGTATTTCGGAATGATCGTATTGACCGTAGGTCTTGCACTCACCCAATCATCGGGAGGGATCTCAATCTTGCTTAAGAGCATCCACCCTTGTGTCCCCCACAAGCACCTATTTAAATCGATGTTGTATGGCGGTTTCTTAAATGCATCTATTCCTTGTGTCGGGCAGATATCGGCACACTTCTTACACTCTTTACAAACCCCCTCGTATATCGACCCGCCAAAGAGTGCATCTGTCTTCAACGGGACGTTGGCAAAGATGGTAGCCAATTCGATTCTCGGCCCAAATTCTGGCGTCAATAAGGCATTATTCATTCCCATATCTCCCAATCCAGACATCATACCGGCGTATCGATGGGAGATCAGAGAACTAGACCATCTCCTCTCATCTATCGGAATTACCGGATCTATGGGAACAGCCTTGTATCCTTTCTCATCTATGAATTCTGTCAGACGAGATGCGATATCCCTCAGTTTTTCCTGTAACCTCATTCTGAACGATGCAAATGTGGACAGAAATACGAACGGGTCGTCGGTTGAAATGTCGAGTATGCCATCTGGATAGCTGACGCATATCGATATGATGCTCTTCGCATCTTTCAGTATGGTGTAAGGCGACGTGAAGAAGAACGGCGTCTTATCACACCTATCTGCCTCTCCGATACCGACCTTAGCTGCCCCGAATTCGATCCCCTTCTCTTTTATCTCTTTTGTTAACTCGATATTGTATTCCATTTTTATGCCTCCTCTGCAATCTCTTTCTTTAAAGCCTCTGTTTCCTTTTTTATCATGAGATCCACCATCCCTTCCGGATCTCCTATATCCACTATTTGACCATGCCTCACGTACATCGCACGGTCGCATACCATCTTTATGAAGTCTGTATCGTGGCTGATGACCAGATAGGTCTGCTTTAATCTATCTCTGGCACTTCTGATACCCTTTGCAATCTCAACTCTCGTTATCGGATCGGCCGTACCCGTCGGTTCATCCAACAAAATTATTTTTGGGTTTTTCATCAAGGTGATGGCGATAGATACTCTGTGGCGTTCTCCCTCGCTTAACTCCCCAGGATACATATAAATTATCTTATCTATCTCATCGTCACTAAAGTTCACGGCCCTCATCACATCATAAGCCCTTTCGAGTTTCTCTTCATCGGGTATATTTTCTCTGATGCCACCGATCAGATTCTCCAACACGATCTCCCCTTCATGCATCGAATATTCCTGATGTAGAATATCCATGAAGGGCGTGGCTATCCCCCGCCCATCGGGACCGGGAACGGTCATATCGATCCATTCGTCACCCGACCTGACTTTTATAGATCCAACGGTAACAGGCTTTATCCCCATGATCATATCGGCCAGCGATGTCTTTCCACTTCCGCTGAGACCCACAAGTCCGAATATCTCATTCTCCTTTATATCAATGGTCATATCATCGACAGCTTTTGTCAGACCCCTATCAAATGTATAGTAATACTTCTTGATATGTTCACATTTTACGGTTGGTTCTCCACCCTCAAATTTCTCGGTATGCATCTCCTCGATTTTTTCTACGAAAGCGTTATAGACATCATCGGGATTTCCCTTTGCGGTGATCTCCCCATAATCCAATAATGCCGCCTCATCGCTCAACAATCTAACCGCCTCTGGCCAATGTGATGTCAGAACGAAAGCAATATTACTCTCAGAGATGGAATCTTTAATGATATTATGGACAATATCACTTGTGATCGGGTCCATCGTGCCCGTAGGTTCATCTGCCAGAAAGAGAAGTGGGTCTCTAGCCAAGCACAGGGAGAATATAACTCTCTGTTTCTCGCCTCCGGAGAGGTTTCTTCCCAAATGATAAATTCTGTGTCCCAATCTGACCTTTGTTAGGAGATCTATGGCGCGCTCTTTTGCCTTCTCCTTTGAGTACCCCATATTCTCCAAAACTTTCGTGATGTTCTCCAATGATGAGATCTCGCTATACAGCGCGAAACCCCGCTGGGGCATGAGGGCTATCCTATCAAAGAGAGAAAGTGTGATCATATCCTGCTCTTTAAGTCCTTCCCAGTAATCGATCTCTGTGGAAGACATCTTCGTTGAACACCTGGGACAGGGCTCTCCATCCATCGATGGATACTCAACATGGTTGCAATTTGGGCAGTATGCGATGTTAAATAATATGTTGCCATAAGTCGGCTCGTATCCCTCGATGCCCCTGATCGATTGCATGAGAACAGATTTTCCAGAACCGCTCTTCCCAAGGAACCCAAAAGACGTTCCTTCTTTTACATCAAATGACACATCCCTAACAACAGGGATTCCACTTATAAACTCCTTCGTGAGGTTTTTCACAGTAAGAAAGTTTTCAACCATTTTTTTTACCTCTTTTTCTTTTTATACCATACAAACACTCTAATCTCGTTTCCAATATAAATAGCTAACTGATCGGCATTCTTCAAATTTTGAGTGATCGAACGTTCTCATCCCTCTGTTAACAATCTCGGAGATCGATCGGCACTTTCTGAAAATCTGCGGAATCAGATGGCATGGTGTTATAGATAATGAAAACCCCTATGCTTTAGCTTGGGAATGGTAAGACTTTAAACTTTAAAGGTATGGCGTTGGATTAGAACTTAGATTAAAAGCTCACGCCACACCAAAAACTATTTAAACCCCCAAAGTATATTAATCTATTGGATTGGAACTTAGATGCAACTTAAAAGGGCATTAAAATATAGGATATACCCAAACCGAGAACAAAAATCTATCCTTGAAACTTGGCTAAACACTTGCAGGGTTCTCTATAATGATTGTTTAACCGAAAGAACAGACGCTTGGGATACTTCTCATAAATCTATAAATTATTACGATCAAGCTAACCAATTGAAAGAAATCAAAACCTTTGATGGTGATCTAAAAGAAGTCTATTCTCAAGTCATTCAAGACGTTTTGAAAAGAATAGATAAGTCTTTCAAGAACTTCTTTAGACGAGTTAAAAGGAAAGAGAAAGCTGGTTATCCAAGATACAAAGGCAAAGATCGGTATGATTCTTTTACCTATCCGCAAAAGGGGTTTACATTAGAAGATAGAAAGTTAATTCTTTCAAAGATCGGATCTGTCAATATCAAAAAGTCCTCAAAAATCAAAGATTTTTGGGATACGCAAATCGAAGATTTGCGACTACATAGAGATATACCTGAATCAGCAGAAATTAAGACTTGCACGATTGAAAGAGATTTAGATCGTTGGTATGCTTGTTTTACCGTTGAGATAGAAATAGAAGAACCGAATTACGAAGCCATAACAAATCCAATTGGTATAGATTTAGGTATAAGCCATCTTCTCACTCTTTCAAATGGAGATATGGTAGATAATCCTAAATATCTCTCTAAATCAGAAAGAAAACTATCAAGAAAGCAAAGAAAGTTAAGCAAAGTCCTCGCGACTTCGTCGTGGGATCTCGAAAATCTTCGATTTTCAAAGACGAAGAAAGGATCGGATAATAGAACTAAAAGACGATTTGACGTATCTAAAACGCATAGAAAGATAAAGGGTCAGAGAACCGATCTAATACATAAGGTAAGTCGAGGGTTAGTTAATACGTATGATCTAATCGTCTTTGAGGATTTAAGAATAAGAAACATGCTTAAAAACCATCACTTGGCTAAATCTATAAGTGATGCGACGAAATCTTTGATTTCGTGTAGTCGCAAATCGAAGATTTGCGTATGCCAAAAATCGAAGATTTTTGAGCACCGCAAAAATGGAACATTTTTGCATGTTTCGTGGTCACAATTAACAAATTTTGTATCTTACAAAGCGGAAGAAGCTGGTAGGAGAGTTGAATTTGTTAATCCAAAAAATACAAGTCAGGAATGTTCAAATTGTGGCGAAATCGTTAAAAAACCTTTAAGCCAAAGAGTTCATAGATGTCCGTTTTGTGGGTTGGTGATGGATAGAGATGAAAATGCTGCAATTAACATTCTAAAGAGAGGATTAAAAAACGTAGGGCAGGGACTGCCCGAATTTAAGCCTGAGGACTTCTCAAAGAGAAGGATGATACAGGAAGCCCCTATGCTTTAGCATGGGGTAGTTCACATATCTATGCGTAAAACTAAGGTTACCAAAAAATCCCTCTATTTTAATAAATAAGGAGATTTAAAAGCTTTTTATGGTCTAAGAGAGTATAAGCGAGAAGATAAACGATGGAGTTATCACAAATGTTGAAACCTAAAATTACGCATTGACAGAATAATAAAGAGAAATTTGGATTTGGCAATCTTTAAATATTTCTATTTCTATATTATCCATCAAAGGTGATATATTGGAAGAAAAATATACAAAATTTGAAAAGGCGAGGATGATCGGTGCCAGGTCTCTGCAGATAGCGATGGGAAGCCCGATATTTGTAGATGCTAAGGGTGAAATTGATCCTATTGAGATCGCGACGATGGAATATGAGCAGGGTACGATACCAATAACAGTTAAAAGAAAGACGGTTAAAAGGATACCGATTAAAGAGAAAGAAGTTGGAAGGATACCGATTAAAGAGAAAGAAGTTGAGGGGGGAGGAGATAGAATGTGAAAATATCAAAAATGGCTATTGTAATGAGAATGTATGCAATATCATAGAAAAAATGGGACAGGGGAAGTTGGGCAAAGGGAAGTTTGAGAAATATATAGATCATCTTTTTGACAAGCCTAAATATCCTGTCTTTGAAGGAGATGATTGTATTCAATATTTACAGGAGTATGTCCCATTACATCTACCTCAGATCGAATATGCTTTGAATGATGTGAAAGATGTATTAGAAAAATATAATTTCACTAAAGATACAATCAATATCATAGATCTTGGTGGTGGTCCAGCTACGGTAGCACTTGCATTTTGTAGGATTATTCCCAGTGAATGCGAACACAGATTTAAGATAACCACCGTTGATGCGTCTAAAACATTTAATGAGATAATAGAGATATTTAAAGATACAAATACTAATGAATCGATAGAGATTGTCAATAACTTAAAATATAACTTAAAAGATGAATACTTAAAAGATGAATTTGAAGAGATGTGGAGTGATAAATCAATATCTGAAATTGGTTACGATTGGATAATAATAGCAAATTCTATTTCTGGAATAGCAGAGATAGCAAAATTTATTTTTGGAATTGATAAAGATCAGGCAGATCAGGAACTCAATAAGAAAATTAATAAAATATTAAACAAATCTATCTCTAAAGTGTTGCATTACAATGATAAAGTTTTGTTGACAATTATAGAAGGTGGGGGCAGTACAGGAAATCATTTTAATATTTCCCCTTATTTATCCGAAATAGAAAAAATAGGTTTTGATGATTTAAAAATAATAAAACCAATATCTTCAATTGATATTAAGAAAACTGATAAGAAAATTAAGGAAATTTATAAGCCAAATGATATATATATTGAAAAAATGTAAAATTTACAAAACTAACAGTAAATATAGCCAACGTATCAATTCAATATCATTACTACTGGAGCTAAAGAAATGAGAAGAATTATTTCGGTATCACGTAGAACAGACATTCCAGCATTTTATGGTGATTGGTTTATAAACAGATTGAAAGATGGCTTTGTGGGCTATGTGAATCCTTTTGGAGGGCAGAAATATATCGTATCTCTAAAACCAGATGACGTTATATGCTTTGTCTTCTGGTCAAAGAATTATGAACCATTCATCGAAAAATTAAATATCATCGAAAATATGGATTACAAATTCTATTTCAACTACACGATTACAGGATTACCAAATATCTTTGAGTGCAATTTAGTAGATAAAGAGATCGCAATCGATGCCTTAAAAAAATTGAGTGATATGTATTCGCCAAAGCATATAAGCTGGAGATACGACCCAATCATCATCTCAGATATTACAGATTACGATTTTCATATTAAAAATTTCAAGAATATTGCATCAGAACTTGAAGGATATGTTGAACGCTGTTATTTTAGCTATGCGATCCAATATGGAAAGGTGAAGAGAAATTTTGATAAATTTCAGAGAGAAAATGGAGTAAATATCATCAATCCCGATAATAATATAAGAATAAAACTCGCGAATGAACTGGCAGAGATTGCAGAACAATATGGAATTGAGATGCTTTCGTGCTGTGGCGATTATCTGCTCGGTCAAAAGATCAAAAAAGCGCATTGCGTCGATGGAAAGATCATAGAAGAACTGTTCTATAAGGATGGATTAGAATATCGTGAGAAACCCACGAGAAAAGGGTGCGGGTGTACAGAGAGCACAGATATTGGAGCCTATGATACCTGTCCGCATGGATGTATCTATTGCTATGCAAATATGAATAAGGAGAAGGCATATAAAAGATTTGAAGAACACGATAAAGATTCCGCATTTCTGGGCTACACCAAGGCAGAAGCAGATAGATGGATAGAAGATATAAGAAATAAAGATGAAAAGACTGGCTTTAAAC
>CABGHG010000033.1 GCA_902158735.1 Candidatus Methanolliviera sp. GoM_oil | reverse complement strand
CACAAAACATCCTTGCAACCGCATGCTCCTTTGGCCTCCATGGGATAAGTCTGAAAGTAGTGGGATCAGGTTTTGCGAGCATATCACTCTCATCGATTCTTGCGAACCCCTTGATGGACGAACCGTCAAAGCCCATCCCCTCCTCAAAAGCACCTTCTAATTCATCTGGGGTGATCGAAAAGCTCTTCAACCGCCCTAAGATATCGGTGAACCACAGTCTGATAAATTCTATCTGGTGCTCTTCCATCGTATCAAATACTTTTCCTTTTGTCTTCTTCTCGTCTGTCATATTGTTCTTCTCCTGTTAGCCCGGGTATATTAAGTATACTCCCATAAATTATTTATCGTTTTTATGGGATTGACCAGTAATTAGAATCCTATTAATTAAATTATTTAAGAACTTTTCATAAAAGTTACGAAATTTTCTTAAATACTTTTTTATTTTAAGATTCTGCATTATTTTACAGGATGGTAAATTAATGGAAAGAGAGAGTATAAGAGGCGGCATAATAGCAATAGTGTTTGTTTTGGTAGTGTTAGCGCTAACATCTTCACTCTTTCCCTCGTTGGCTTTGGCAGCTGATCCCTCTGGGGAAGAGACGCTTTTAAAGAATCCGGGGTTGCCGGTAGACTATGTCTGGATATTATTGTGTGGATTTTTGGTGATGTTCATGCAGGCCGGATTTGCGATGCTCACGGCGGGTTTTTGCAGGGCAAAAAATGCGACAAATCTTATGGCAAAAAACCTGATGGACTTTGTGATGGGGTCTTTGGTCTTCTTCATTGTAGGTTACGCGTTGATGCTGGGGGGCGACTATCACGGTCTCTTTGGCACCGAGGGTTTTCTTCTGCTCGGCAGTTATTATGATGTAGGTAAATATTTGCAGTTCTTCTGGATGTTAGTCTTTTGCGCAACCTCTGCGACGATCGTCGCGGGCGCTGTTGCAGAACGACTGAAATTTTCTTCATACCTGGTGTATAGTACTCTGGTGTGTGCCATTATCTATCCAATCTTTGGACACTGGATGTGGGGTGGCGGGTGGCTTTCCCAACTTGGTGCATTGGACTTCGCGGGATCAGGTGTGGTGCATGCTGTCGGAGGATTCGTTGGTCTTGCGGGGGCACTCGTTCTTGGCCCAAGATTTGGTAAATTCGTTGATGGGAAAACGAGAGTGATTCCGGGCCACAGCATGACGTTGGCCGCCCTTGGTACCTTCATTCTTTGGTTTGGATGGTTCGGGTTCAACCCGGGCAGCACCTTTTCAGCACACGAGTTAAGGATTGCTATAATAGCAGTGAACACGAACTTGGCTGCCGCAGCCGGAGGATTAACTGCCGTTCTCATCACGTTCTTGAAAACGAGAAGATGGGATCTTGGTATGGCGTTGAACGGCGTCTTGGCCGGACTTGTCGCGGTCACCTGTTCGTGCGCCTGGATAGAAGGATGGGCGGCTGTCGTAATCGGTTTGATTGGAGGAGCTTTGATGTATGCTGGCGTCAACTTCTTTGAGTATAGAGGGATTGATGATCCGGTCGGGGCGGTGAGTGTTCACGGGATAAATGGTATATGGGGGTTACTCAGCCTGGGCATATTTGCGGATGGAACGTATCAAGGCGTCGTTGGATTGTTGTACGGCGGCGGATTTGCACAGTTGATCTCTCAATCGATAGCCGCAGCCGTGGTGATAATATGGGCATTTGGCACGGGATATTTGATATTCAAAGGGATGGACCTCGTGTATGGCATTCGCGTCTCTCCTGAAGAGGAGATATCAGGATTGGATGTGCCGGAGCATGGTGGTCAGGCATACCCCGACTTCATTCAGATGAATCGATAATATAGGAAGAGAAGATGAAGAAGATAGAAGCAGTCATAAGGGTGGAAAGATTAGAGGAAGTTAGAACGGCGCTTAAGAAACTGGGCTATCCAGGGTTGACAGTCACCCGGGTTGAGGGGCACGGAAAGCAGAAAGGTCTCGTGGAGCAGTTTCGTGGCAGGGAGTATGTGATAGAATTACTGCCTAAGATAAAACTTGAGATTGTCATTGGGGACGATGAGGTGAATAAGATAGTGGAGAGTATCGTCAAAACCGCGAAGACCGGGCAGATGGGGGACGGCAAGATATTTGTGAGTTCAGTGGAGGAGGTCATAAGGATCAGAACGGGGGAAAAGGGAAAGGAGGCGTTGTAGGCTTCTTTTTTATCGTCCCACCGAATAATTTGTGGTCGCATGGTCAAAAAGTTTAAATAAGACAAGATTTGCCTCTTTGCCGGTGATTTTGTATGGCTGAAGCAAAAGAGATGATCAAAAAACTTGTTGAAGAGGGAAATAAAGTAGATGCTGCGAAGGCTGCGCTGAAAGGGTTTGCTGGAAAAGTCGTCGGATTCGAGTTGGAAGGAGAAGATCCCAAGACGATGGGTATAAAAGTTGCTGATGATGGAAGTGGAACTTTCGTTGAGGGTGACATCGGCGCTACGGTCTTCACCATCGTTGCTGATGGGGAATACTGGGTAAAGGTTATGAAGGGCGAAGAAGATGTGATGAAGGGGTTCATGTCGAAGAAGTATTCGATAAAAGGAAACATGATGCAGGCAACTAAGTTACAATCGCTCTTCAAAATTATTAAGCTTTAAGCTTTGGGAAGAAGTAACTTTTCTCTTTTATTTTTTTTATTTTTTACCGATTTAGGAGATCCAATTTCAGATTTACGTTTTATTGGGCACCTGTCGGGATTTAGGTCAACCAATGAAGATATTGGAGGATACAAAAAACTTGTTATCACCATTTTTTCCAAACCTAAACTTAGAAGAAGTGCTCTTAATCGATGGCAGCATCATTGGGAAGGTAATAATGACCCTCTTTGGGGCGAGCGCGATAACGTTCGGTGATAAGATCTACTTTGCCGAACGGTTAGATCAGTCGAATTTCTTTAATATGGCACTGATCGGCCATGAACTCGTCCATGTAGAGCAATATAAAAAACTCGGAATGGTCAGGTTTTTGATCAGATATCTGTTGGAATTTGTAGTGAACTTAAGAAAGGAGAGAACTTGCAGGAAGGCTTATATGGCCATCTCCTTTGAGAGAGAGGCATACCAAACGGAAGAGATGATATTTGATCTGTTGATCTCAAGCGAACTACCCCGCCCTGAACAGTAGTTCCGAAAGTAAGGTGAACATCTTCTCGACGATCTCCTTGCTCTCAAACTTTTTGAGGACATCCTCACCGTCCCCTCCTCGTTGGGATCGCAGAATGCTATGTATTCTCCATCCCAACCTTCATCTACGGTTTGAACAGGTCTCGTCCAAATCTGTTCTGTTCTTTTAACATTCATCTCTATCACCTCTAATTTGATTTTAGAGTATTTAAATCTATCCATCACCGAGTAATGTCTGGTAATCGTTTGACCTCATCTGCTTTCATACTCATCTGCTTTCATACAAATAATAATGTTATTTAAAATATAAAAAGACTTTCAGTTTACTTTCAATAACTATATCTAAATAAGAGAACATCCAAGAATGGATAATCTTTAAGAGAAGGGTTAAAAAACTTTGGATGGTGATTGCTCTTGATCGATGAATTGATCGTAATCAGGCAGTTTTGTCCTTCAGATTTTCCGCAAGTGATAGAGATAGAGAGAGAAGTATTCGATGAGGATAACACCTTATTCTACATGGAACTCTCTGAGTTCTTCCCAGATAGCTTTTACGTGGCATGTGAAAATCAAAGAGTTTCACGGCGCAAAATCGGAGATTTTGCTGTATCCACAAGAGAGGGGGTAATGGGTTTCGTGCTGGGGCTGGTCACCATCGAAGATGAGGGGAGGATATTCAGCCTGGCGGTTAAGGAGAAGTATAGGGGGATTGGGATAGGGAGCTCTCTTTTAGAAAAAATAATGAGCGTTTTAGAAGAGAAAGGTGTGAAGAGGATTAGATTGGAAGTTAAGAAAGATAATATAATTGCCCAAACGTTGTATAAAAGGATGGGTTTCGTCGAAAAGATGATCATCCCTGCCTATTACAAAGACGGGAGCGATGCCATCTTGATGATAAAAAGACTTGAGGGATATTTATGATGAAAGAGGCATTAAAGAACGTGATACGGAGGATTGAGGAATTTGGGATTGAAGCACATTTTGAAGAAGGGATAGGGGCAGGGAAAATAGAATACGAGCTTTGGGACGATACGGTCACGGATGTGTTCTGCATCCTAAATTTTCATCCTTCAAAGAAAGAGGTTGATGTGCTACTATTTCCGACGATCAACATAGACCCATCAAAAGTGATGAACGTTCTTAAAGATGAACTGACGGGGTGGGAGATCAAATACAGATGATCGGGAGACCGAGGGGTACGAGGGACTTCCTTCCAGCGGAGATGAAGAGGAGAAGATTTGTGGAGAGAAAGATGAGGGAGTCCGTCGAGAGATGGGGCTATGAGGAGATAAAGACGCCGACTTTTGAGCATTTAGATCTCTTCACATTAAAATCCGGAGAGGCTATTGTAGATGAGATCTATTCATTTGAGGATAAGGGGGGAAGAAAACTCGCATTGCGTCCCGAACTCACGGCACCCGTCATCAGATTTTATGTGAATGAGTTGCAGAACGAGCCTAAACCGCTCAGATTTTACTATTTTGATGACTGTTTCAGGTATGAGAGACCACAAAAAGGGCGTTTTAGAGAATTTTGGCAGTTTGGTATCGAACTGATCGGCGGAAGAAGAGATCTGGCAAATTTTGAGATGATTGCCCTCTCCGTTGATATCCTGAGAAATATCGGCTTAGAAACATTTGATCTGCATCTGGGTGACGTCTCTCTATTGAAGAAGGCAGTTAGCTCTCAAAGAGACGATCTGGATGAGGAGAAAGAGCGTAAGATATTCAGGTTGATAGATAAAAAAGATGAAGAGGGACTTAAGACATATCTGACAGAGATAGGGATAGACGCAGAAAACTTATCCTTTCTGATGAGCACGGCAGATCCCATAGAGGAAGCTAAACGTATATTTGGCGATATAGATGAAATCAAACAACTTTCTACGTTATTAGATCTTCTGAGTGCATACAAGATATATCCAAAGATAGATCTCTCGATAGCGAGGGGTTTAGACTACTATACGGGAATCGTATTTGAGATATATGCAGAGGAAGGGCTTGGTGCCCAGAGGCAGATATGCGGCGGGGGGGAATATGATCTTATAGGGCTCTTTGGGGGAAGAGAAGAAAGATCGAGGGGCTTCGCATTAGGATTTGATCGGATCATGGAGGTATTGGAGATAGAAGAAGAGGAAGAGAAGAAGATAATGGTAATCTCCACGGATGATTGCAGAAGAGAGGGCATAAAAGTTGCGAGAAAGCTCAGAAAAAAGTTTAAAGTGGAATTGGACGTGATGGGGAAGAGCTTAAAGTCCCAATTGTCTTATGCAAATTCTAAAGGAGTGAAAAAAGTGGTCATCATTGGAAAGAGAGAGGTGGAGGGAAATTTTTACACGTTGAAAGATATGGAGAGCGGAGAACAGATCTCTTGTGGAGAAGAAGAGCTTTTACGAATGCTTGAAGAAGTAAAAAAGGTTTATCAATAAGTGCTTTATCTTTTTCTCTATGGATAGAAGAATATTTGGCATCTTCTTAATTGGGTCGGTTTTACTTGCCTCGGTGGCATCGGCTCAATCTGTGGGATGGAAGACGTATGAGAACGAGGCGTACAACTTCCATATCGATTATCCGAGCGATTGGGGTAGAGATGTATCCGTCGGTGATATGTACACGATGGTCCTTCTCTCTGGGCCCAAAGGAAAAAACATAGCGGTAAGAATTCAGATCGTTGAAGTGAAAAGTCCGAAGGAATTTAAGGAGAGAATGATGAGTAAGGACGTCAGTATCGGGGGCATCACGCAGAGGGTGGTTGCGGTCCTAAGAGATGGCGTATGGTATGAGGTGAATTGTATGGCGAATAGAGAGGCGTTTGAAGAGGCGAGCGAGAAATACTTCAATCAGATAATAAACAGCATTAAAATAGGGTGATCTATCTTTTTCAGCTCGGATCGACGAGGCAAAAAGAAAAGTTTATATGAAGATTTTATCAATTTGAACCTATGAACAAAAAGATATTGGGCATCTTCCTAATTGGGACACTTCTACTCGCTTCATCTGTAGCAATGGCTCAATCGGTGGGATGGAAGACATACACGAACGAAAAATACGATTTCTCGATAAAATACCCTGATGAGTGGGGCAAGAATGAAGTCAGCGGAGATCTGTACGCGGTCGTTTCATTCTCGGGGCCAAAAGGGAAGAATATTGCGGCGAGCGTTTCGGCAATCGAGACGGAAAGTCCGAAGAATCTGAAGGAGAAGATAGTTACTAAAAACTTCACTATCGGTGGTATCACGCAGAAACAGATCATAACCGTGAAAAATGGAAGAATGTACGTGATGACATTCGTGGCAAATCACGAGGCATTCAAAGAGGCGAACGATACATACTTCAAAGGGATGATAAAGAGCTTTAAGCTAGAATAATCTATTTTTTTTATCTTTATCTTTATCGATATCTCGAAGTGATCTTCCATTCGTCGGATCTGCAAAGGTGTCGGAAATCTTCGATTTCCGTATCCCAAAAATCTTCGATTTTTGAGGAAGTCATAAAAGATGAGAATCCTCGATCAGTATTATATTCCAACGAGGTATCCGAACGGTTTCGATGTTGGCGCTCCAATGGATTACTATACCGAAAAACAAGCAAAAGGGGCAATTGAATATGCTGAAGATCTCATCGAGTTCGTTAAAAGAGAAGTTGAATGATTATCCGTTCGTCGATCAACTGATGGACGTGATAGAGAAGATAAAAAAGTATGATCCTGTTGCGATTGTGCTCTTCGGCTCGTTAGCGGCCGGAGATTTTTTAAATGACAGCGATGCGGACATCGTCGTCATCTTCGGCGATGAGAGAGTGGATTTCTTAGAGACAATCTCAGAATTGAAAAAATTGGATGATACGGGATATATCGATCTCTTTCCATACGGGTGGAAGCAGTTCTCGGATATGTTGAGGGATTTTAACCTCCTCGCGCTGGACGCCTTCGCCCGTGGATACGCCATCCACATCGGAGACGAAACGATATGGAAGAGGATCCTGGACGTTGGCGCTGGGGTTATGAGAGACGTCGAACCGATCGAAAATGGTTGGAAGGTGAAGGTGGTTGAAAATCTTTGAGCACGTCTATGAACCTGCAGAAGATACATTTCTCCTATTAAACGCCGCTTTAAACGAGGCAGAGGAGAACGATCTTATATTGGAGTTGGGAACAGGGAGCGGTATTATAGCGAAGGCTCTCTCTGAAAGATTAAAAATATCGAAGGTCGTTGCGACCGATATAAACCCTTATGCCGTCAGATACGCGAGGTCTAAGGGGCTCGACGTGATAAGAACGTATCTCTTTCGTGGATTGAAGGGAAGATTTGACCTGATAATCTTCAACCCTCCTTATCTTCCGATGGAAGAGAGGGAGATAGAAGATAGATGGTTGGAAATCTCATGGGACGGGGGAGATGACGGAAGGAAGATCATAAATGAATTTTTAGATGGGGTCGGCAGACACCTCTCAAAGAGGGGGAGGTTTTTACTTGTGGTATCTTCCCTCTGCGGGATGGATGAGGCGATAAACTCTGCCAAAGATAGAGGATTTAAGATCGAGATCATTGGGGAAGAAAAATTATTCTTTGAGAGGCTTGCCGTGGTAAAAGGTTCTTTGTGAGGGGTTTAGGTTATCCATCTAATAATCTTCAAATACCTTTAAGAAGAATTTTGAAACCTCCTCTTTAACCTCTTCTATAAACCCTGCGTAAAAATGGTCGGTGTCATAGACTTTGCAGTATTTCTCTCCCAATGAGTCATTATAAATTTCTAAAAATTCATCATAGGGGGCTATATAATCTCTTCTTCCGTGGATGAATAATTTTTCATAAGTGGTATCGACCTTTACCGCAATCTCACCCATTTTGCTTAGAACAGAGATCAAAACGACCCCCTTCACTCTTTCATCATCTATGTTGGATGTGACGAGAGAACCGAAGGAGTATCCAAATAAACCGAGTTTTTTCCTTTTGTCAGGTTCAAAAAAGTCTATCGCAGATCTCAAATCTTCTATCTCCCCCAGACCACCGCCATAATTCTTTCTATAATCGATGCAGAGCGCGGAAATTCCATTCTCATAGAGTTCTCTTGCCACTTCAACGACCCTCATATCACATCTGCATCCCCCGAGAAGAGGGTGGGGAGGGGATAAGATAACTTTCCTTTCGCTTTCAAATTCCCCATAAAGCGTCGCGCAAAGTGTTTCGGTCTTCCCATCGAACGTTAGATTTTTGATCATCTCATCGCTTATTTCGCATATTTCTGCTTTTTAAAGATAACTGAAGATTGAGTTAACACCGATTGAAGATATTATTGAAGGAAATGAGCCATTCTATAGTTAAGCAAAGTTAAAATTAAAGATTCTCCCCCTCATCCATATCCTTCTTGAAGACGATCGTCCTGTAGGGAAAAGGTATCTCCACACCTTCTTTATCAAATCGTTTCTTCACGGATTCCCTGATATCGCATCCTGCGCCCCATGCGACACCTCTATCGGGTACCCAAAAGGTTGATCTCATATTTACAGCGAAATCTCCAAGTTCTGTTAAAGAAACATTTACACTTCTATCGTGCATCACGTTTGGATGTTTCTTTACCTCATCCAGTATGATCGAACGTGCGAGGTCGATATCTGCACCGTAGGCGATCCCAAAATCAGTGTGCCAGAGCACCGGAAGATCCCCAATCGTCCAATTGATTATTGCCCCCTCGCTAATTTTGGCATTTGGAATTATCAGCCGTTTATTCTCCCATGTATTTATAACGGTCTGCCGAAGCGTTATATCCTCCACGAGTCCATACTCCTCCCCAATCGTAATCCTATCTCCCACCCTGAACGGCCGAGAAACCGCAATGGAGACGCCAGCGATAACGTTTGACATCGTACTCTGCGCGGCGAGACCTATGATGATACCTACTACCCCGCCTGCCGCGAGCAGGGATGCTGTGGCCACCTTCAATTGGGGGACCATCGAGATAATGATGACTGCACCGATAAAATAGACGAGGAGGATGATGAGCCTCCTAAGCATCGTATATACCGTCTCCTCGACGTTCAATCGCTTACTTATATCTTTAAAATACCCAGAAAGTAGTCTATTAACGATCTTAGCGGCGATGAACGTTGTCGCGATTACGATCAGTATATTAATAGCGAGTGAGATGTATGGCTCAATCGTCTGCATCTTTGTCGTTTCTCATTTAAGGAACTTCTCCGCATATTCCTTGTATGTCCTGATGTACTCGGCATGTGGCCATAAAAGCGGTGTGGTAACATAGACCAGACCGTCATTCCACTTCGGATGTCTCTTTATATTCTCTATCATAGTAATTTTTTTGTCCCTTAATATATTTGCATTCTTATACGCTTCCAACCAGAGCTCAAATCTATCTATCGTGGATATATGTTCTGGGAGCATATAGTCGTGTGCAATCTCAACGCACCAACCAAGGTACCTCTCCGCAGTATCTTCATCCTCCGTTCTAATGAAATGCCGTGCTATCTGAAGGGTGAAATGCGACCAGGGACCATATCCGCCATTGTTTCTGTCCCACGCTTGAGGATATCTATTCAATCCATCCAGTTCTTCATCCCACAGTAAATCATCTATCCGTTTCACCGTGGAGACCACCTTTAGATCATCCTCTTCAATAAGCTCAAAATAGGCCGGTGCATATTCTGCGGCATCCACATCGATTATAACCGATGAAAACGGATCGTATCCCAGGGGTTTACTCTCACCGTATTTAATCCGTATATTTTTTATGAAAGACCTTATCCTTGAAGACCAAAGCCGCGTCAATATTCCCTTCTTGATCTTCTCTGCTTCTTCTCTCCATTCAAAGACCTCTTTTCCCAAGGATTCACCGATCTTTACCGCCTGAAGGATCCCTGCGCAGCACGCAGAGTTGGCATATATCTCAAACCCCTGTTCATAGGCGGGATATTCGTGGATGCTGTTCATCGAGTGTATAAGATCCACTTCATCGTTCTTATGTCTCAATATGTACTCCACCGCCTTCTCGATGACATTCCATCGATCGGTGCAGAGGCCGTAATCCTCTGTTGCCTCACAATACTTACCGAGAACGAATAATACCGACCCGTTTCCATCGATCTGTGGATCTTTATAACTCGTGTCGTTCCCATTTACATCGTATCGTTGCGAGAACTCTCCACTCGGCTTTTGTACATCAAGAATGAAGTTTAACCCCTTCTTTGCCTCGTCCAACAATCCCGCGAATATTGCCCCCATCACGATCACAGAGTGATCTCTCGTATAGACGTACGGATACCTTGTACCGGGAGGACTTGCATAGAAACCCCCCTTCTCATGTTGATTCTCCTTTATGAGGCTGATACTTCGTTCGTAAAGTTTGAATGCCTTATCCCGATCCATCTAATCACCGGTATGCAAAGATACAGGCAGATTCTTGCACCAGCTCTTCAATATCTTTTTTGGTCTTTCCGGCAGCTTTAATGGCATCTTCGTTGAAGATGGGATCTTCCGTCAGATGGGATCTTGCCATCAAATGAAATACCTTCTTCCCTGCCAGTTCACCCCTTCTTCTTCGATATGCATAGTGCATGACACACACGATGTCGCCACACGCAGGTTTATCTGCTCCACTGCTCATTGGACACATAAAGTACGAATCCCCCTCTTTTGGAATTATATCAAAATAGTGTTCCGTCTCGAGTTGCGCTTTAAGTGGGCAGATGGGATCATAATGCAGATCACCGCGCCTTTTGCCCTCTATTCCTCCACCTTCCAGCTCGCCCAGCCTCTCACCAATCGCCCAAAGCCAATCGTATAGTGCCTCTCCCCCCATCCTGTTGTTCATCTCGATGGCGCCCACTATAAACGCCTTGATGAACGTCTTACTCTTTACCATATCTTCCTCCGAAAAAGTTCATTTATAGCTTTATTCCAACCTACAGGACCAACTCCATCGATCCTTATGAGATTCGGAAGATCTATCTCTGGATCATGCAGACCATCTGGTTTCTTCACCACTATAGATATATCGACCACTTTTAACATCGGCAGATCATTTAAACTATCACCCAAACCGACCGTTTTTATCTCACTCCCTCTCTTCTCTCTCTTATATAACTCTGTCAGTATATCTACCGCCTTTCCCTTATCGCTGTTGCCCATGATGTGAGAATATCTCCCCCCCACCGTATAGTTAAGCCCCCTCGATTCGATCGAGCGAAAGACCTCATCGATCTGCCCTTTTGTTCCTAAAATAGTAAATGCCTCGTCATACTCCCTCTTCTTTGATAGCTCGGCATCCCTCAAGGAAAGACCACAATCTTTTGCTATCTCTTCTGCTGTCATATCAGAAAATCCAATAATTTTATAGCCCGTCTCTTTCCTTATATCCTTTAATTCTCCGCATAGATCTGCGTATTCCTCTCCCAATTCTATTACGTTGTATCCTTCGACAGATCTATCATGGTCGTAATCGAACGTAAAATAATCTCTTGGAATGAATATCGCACCGCCGTTCTCCGATATAAACGGATCGGTTACTCCAAGCTTTTCTCGATATACCTCTATCTCTGCTCTGGTTTTACTCGTGCATAATATTAGGGGTATTTTTGAACTTAACAAAAAATTTATGGCGGGTTTGGCATCCTTATATGAATAATCTTCATTAAGTAAAGTTCCATCCAGATCACTATAAACGATATGCCTCATCTCAATCCAACCTCGATCCAACTAATTATGATACTTTAAAGGAGATAAAGTTCACTCCCTTTTAATGTTTTTGCGTGAATATCTTCACAAGAGAAACAGAAGTGAAATCCTAACCACAAAAAAAATAAAAAATAAAAATCAGATCAGTCTTTTTCCAAAGACCAAACTGCCTTTAGCGATACCACCAACGCCGCAGGAACAACGAATACTGCGATGTTTGCAACAATTGCTGCAAGATATTCCCCTATGGTTGGTATCGTACCCAGTCCTCCTCCAATCGTACCGACCAAGATCAATGCGATTGCCGCTATCAAGAAATTATTTACCTCTTCCTCTGTTATATTCAGAAACCCCACGATCAGACCGAGTATCACCAGCGCCAATGGGATCCATCCAGTCGACGCTCCAAAGATGCCCGCTATCACTGCTATAATCAAACCGATAACGAACGCACCTTTTCCTACTTTTCCTATTGCTTCTGACATCTCTTTTCACCCCTTGTGCTTAAACAGCAAATAGATAATATAATCTTTTAATATTTATAATTTTCGATTTTATTCTTATTATAGTCAAATACTAAACTTTTTATACTTTTAGGCTCATCTCCATTCATGGTCAAAACGGAGATGTACCCGACCGAGATAATCCGTAAATCATTTGCCAGATTCTCCAAAAATTTATTATTCGCCAAAGGTTGGATCGAGAAATTCACGGATGAGAGTTTTAAAAGTTTAATATGTTAGGAACTCAACTATAAAACTATAAAGAAAGATTTATTCATAGAAATACTATCTAAAATAAAGGGTGTAAAGAATGGAAAAATATCTAAAAATATTGGGTGTGGCGGCAATATTGGCGATTGTCTTAATGGGAACGATAGCTTATAACGCGACGGCGGTTGCCGATTCGAATCAGGAGAAGACTATCTCGGTCACCGGCGAGGGGCGAGTAACCGTTGTCCCAGATATATGTATCCTTAGCTTGGGGATAGAAGCGCAAGATAAAGAGGTGGCGAAGGCACAGAAGAAGACAGCAGATGCGATGAACGATGTGATGACGACGCTTGAAGAGAAGGGCATATTAGAAAAGGACATTCAGACGAGCAGTTATTCGATCGATCCAGTGTGGGAGGAGAGAAAGATCGTTGCCTATCGGGTGAAGAACATGATCAAGGTGAAGATAAGGGACGTAGATAAAATAGGAGAGATCATCGACGCCACGTCGAAAGCAGGGGGAGACCTCACCAGGATTGAAGGAATCAGGTTCAGTATAGATGATCCAAAGCCTTATTACGAGAAGGCAAGAAGAAAAGC
>CABGHG010000032.1 GCA_902158735.1 Candidatus Methanolliviera sp. GoM_oil | reverse complement strand
GTGAAGATGAAACGAAGTTTATTAAAAGGTTCAAAAGTGGCAAGGATGGCAATCAATTTGTCATTTCCTATGGGAGTGAGAAAAATAAAACTCCGCCGGTGGTGATCACTCAAGCCGATGTAGAAGAGTTCCAGTTGGCAAAGGCCGCCATCTCTGCAGGAGTCCAGATCCTTATGGAGGAGATGGGAGTGGTGGCCGACGATATCTCACAGGTATTTATCGCCGGTGCCTTTGGAAACTATATCAGAAGAGAGAGTTTCTGCGATCTAGGAATAATACCTGAGATGGATATGGAACAGATTACACCTGTTGGGAATGCGGCGGGCGAGGGTGCAAAGATAGCTCTCGTATCGAGCAAGCGGTTAGAGGAGGCGAATAGCATTGCCAAAAAAGTCCGGTATATTGAGTTATCCGCTCACCCATCTTTTAGAAAAAGATTCATCCATTCGATGTTTTTTCTAAATCGGCGCTTTGAAGATCAGTTAGGAATAATGCGATGATGAAGGTGATGGTTGATTCCCGGATATGTGGATATACCACTGTTATTAATGCCAAGAAAGAAGGAAAGATGATTCATATTGAGATAGAAACTATCTGTCCAAAGCTCTCCGACTTTGATGATAATCTTGGTGACCTAACCATGGGAGATCTCTTATGCTATGACAATAAAATTCGTCGGATGGCTCATGAATGTAAGCTTTGTGCATCCTGTTTGGTGCCCTGTGGAGTTATTACCGCAGCACAGATAGAGGCAAAACTGATGGCAAAATCTCTAGCACTTAAAGAGAAAGAGATCTGTATTAAATTTTTAGAATAGCCCTTAAAACATAGACATTCTATTTCCTAGTTATAGACCTCATTCTTCTATCTGTACATATAAAATTCTCTCTCACCAATTCAAGCGTTCGTCTCCAATTAACTGTCCAATTCGATTAGAATTTTCCCCTCTTTATAGTCTATTAAAATGGTAGAGTTATCTTTCATCTCGCCAGAGATGATCATCCTTGCGATCTTATTTTCAAGTTCGTTTTGTATCACTCTCTTTAGAGGTCTGGCACCATATACAGGATCATAGCCTTTATCCGCGAGATATTCCTTCGTGCGCTCGGTGAGTTCGAGTTTTATCTTTCTATCCTCCAATCTCTCCTTCAAATATCCCATCTGAATATCGACGATCTTCTTCAAATCTTCTCTCGTCAATTCATGGAATACCACGATCTCATCGACCCTGTTTAAGAATTCTGGTCTGAAATGTTCGCGAAGGGATTCCAACGCTCTCTTTCTCATCCCATCATACTCTCGATTGCCCGATATGTACGCGCTTCCCACATTTGAGGTCATGATGATCACGGTGTTCTTGAAATCCACCGTCCTTCCGTGTGAATCGGTCAATCTTCCATCATCCAGAATTTGGAGGAGAATGTTGAATACGTCGTGATGGGCCTTCTCTATCTCATCCAATAAGATGACGGAGTATGGTTTTCGCCTTACTGCTTCCGTAAGCTGTCCTCCCTCCTCATAACCAATGTATCCAGGAGGAGCACCGATCAATCTTGCCACGGTGTGCTTTTCCATATATTCTGACATATCTATCCGGACCATGTTCTCTTCATCATCGAAGAGCGCCTCTGCAAGCGCACGAGCAAGCTCCGTCTTTCCAACGCCCGTTGGTCCCAAGAATATGAAAGAGCCTATCGGCCGATTTGGATCTTTTATCCCTGCACGAGACCTGATCACGGCATCTGCCACAGCTTTCACACCTTCATCTTGACCTATTACCCTCTCATGTAATTTTTCTTCCAAGCCCAGCAGTTTCTCCTTCTCTCCCTCCAACAGCTTGCTCAAGGGAATTCTCGACCATCTACTCACCACTTCTGCAATGTCTTCCTCATCTACCTCTTCTTTGAGGAGCATCTCGTCTTTACTCATTAATTTATCTTCTTCTTCCTTTAACTCCTTCTCTAAATCAAATAATTTTCCGTATTTCAATTCTGCCGCTCTGTCTAGGTTATAATCCCTTTCAGCGCGTTCTATATCCTTTTTAGTATCTTCTATATCCTTCTTCAATGATCTTATCCTTGAAATATCCTTTTTTTCCTCTTCCCACCTTGTTTCGAGCGAATTTAATTCCCCATTTAGATCTTCAAGCTCTTCCTCGATCTTTTTTAACCGCTCTTTTGATGCGGCATCTTTCTCTTTCTTTAGTGCCTCCCGCTCGATCTCGAGTTGCATCGCCTTCCTCTTCACCTCGTCGAGTTCGGTTGGCATGCTGTCTATCTCGGTTCTGATCTTAGCTGCCGCCTCATCAACAAGATCGATCGCCTTATCGGGTAGAAATCGATCGGATATGTATCTGTGACTTAGAACGGCAGCGCTCACCAATGCCGCATCTTTTATTCTCACACCGTGATGCACCTCATATCTCCCTTTCAATCCTCTCAATATGGAGATCGTATCCTCTACGGATGGTTCATCGACCAAAACGGGTTGGAACCTGCGTTCTAGTGCGGCATCTTTCTCTATGTACTTCCTATATTCATCCAACGTTGTCGCGCCGATACAATGTAGTTCACCCCTTGCAAGCATCGGTTTGAAGAGATTACTTGCATCTATCGCTCCCTCTGCCGCGCCTGCTCCTACAACGGTGTGCATCTCATCGATGAACAGAATGACATCTCCAGAACTCTTTATCTCTTTCAAGACGGCTTTCAAACGGTCTTCAAACTCTCCCCTATATTTTGCTCCCGCGATCAACGCTCCCATATCGAGTGCAACAATTCTCTTATCCTTCAACCCTTCTGGAACATCCCCATTTATGATCCTCTGGGCTAACCCCTCCACAATAGCCGTTTTTCCTACCCCTGCCTCTCCTATGAGTGCAGGATTATTCTTCCTCCTCCTCGAGAGGATCTGGATGACCCGTCTTATCTCCTCATCTCTTCCTATCACCGGATCGAGCTCTCCCTCCCCCGCCAACTTCGTGATATCCCTTCCATATTTCTCCAAAGATTCATACGTCTCCTCAGGATTTTGGGAAGTGACCCGTTGATTCCCCCTTATGTCAAACAGAGCCTGCATTATTTTCTCTTTTGTCACTCCATATCTTCCAAGAATTCTTCCACATGCACCAGCATCATCAGCCATCACAACCAAGAGATGCTCAACGCTCATATACTCATCTTTGACTCTTTTAGCCTCCTTTTCAGCCGATTCTAAGAGGCTACTTACCCTTTGAGTGATGTATATCTGCCCTCCAGCTCCGGAAACTCTTGGTAAAGAGGAGAGAGCCTTCTCCACTTCTCCTCTTATATCTTCTAAACTTACGTCCATCCGCTCTATAATCCTTGGAATCAGTCCATCTCTCTCTTCTAAAAGAGCGAGTAATAGATGCTCAACATCCATCTGTTGATGATTATACCTTGCAGCAATCGACTGTGCACTCTGCAACGCCTCCTGTGCCTTTTGTGTGAAATGTTCTATATTCATACTAATCACCTCATCTTCCTAAGACGGGACACCTCTTTCTTCAACTCATCTATCTCATCTAAAAGGTCGAGTATTATCCCTGCGGAGATCAGATTAACCCCTAAATCCCTTCTCAATCTTTGTATGCTTCTTACTTTATCAACCGCACTCGCTCTAAACAAATAACCCCTCTGCTCATATTTTATGGGTGAGATCAGATCCAGTTCTACATAATGTTCTATAATCTCCGGGTGTAATTTACATCTGAAAGAGAGTTCTTGCATCGAAATAAGACGCTCTCCTTTCCATTCAACCTTTAAAATTGGATAAGACGACCTCTTTCTGATGAACATTTAACTCCCTCCAAATAGATTCCTCCTCGGATCTTCCTTACATACTTTAGAGAGCTCCTCGAACAAGCGTTTCCCCTCTTCATCTACTCTCTCTGGAATGACGACCTTCAATTTAACGTACTGATTGCCTCTTCCTCCACTCTTTTTTGGTAATCCCTTTCCCTTGAGACGAAATTTTTTTCCGGACTGGCTTTCTGGTGGTATCTTCATCTTCACCGTACGATCCAATGTTGGAACATCTATACTAGCACCCATGGTCGCTTCCCATGGCATAACAGGGACTTCAACGATCAGATCATCTCCGGATACCTCAAAGATGCGGTGTGGTAGAATTCTTACCTTAAGATACAGATCACCCGGAGGTCCGCCGTTTATCCCACGATCCCCCTGAGCACTCAAACGCATCTTCGTGCCATCGCGCACGCCGGAGGGTATCGTCACATCGAGTTGCCTTATATGATTTCTTCCTATCGATATACTCCTCATTCCCCCGTGATATGCCTCCTCGAGCGTGAGATCAATAAAAGCCTCTATATCTTGACCCTTTCTCGCCCAGCTTCTCGTGGTTCCTGTCCTTTTGAATCCTGTCTTTCTCCCCCCAAAGATCGTCTCAAAAAAGTCACTGAATCCACCAAACTTCTCAAAATCATCCATATTCACATATTCAAAATGTACGCCTCCATATCCGGGTGGGGGTGTAAAGTCCATTCCTGCCTTCCAATTAGCACCCAAACGATCATATTTCTCTCTTTTCTCTTTGTCACTTAGAACTTCATAAGCCTCATTTATCTCTTTGAACTTCTCTTCTGCCGCCTTTTTATCTTCGTCGGTGTGAAGGTCCGGGTGGTATTTTTTAGCCAGCTTCTTGAAAGATGATTTGATCTCCTTATCTGTTGCGTTCCGATCTACCCCCAGCGTCTCATAATAATCTTTAAATTTGACTGACATGCTACCCCTATCTAATCGTTCCTCGCTACTTGAACCTTTGCTACTCTCAAAACTTCGTCTCCAATCTTATATCCCTTCTGCATTTCGGCGGTGATCGTTCCAGATAGGTATTTATCGGTTGATATGGCTAAAATAGCCTCATGAAGTTCTGGATTGAATTTTTCTCCTACGCTTTCATACGGAGTTACCCCATGTCGCTCTAAAATCCTTAAAAGCTGATTATAGATCAATTGAACCCCATCATCTATATTTTCTCCCTCTGAAGACTCTGAAGACTCTGAAGATGAAGATAACGCCCTCCCAAAGTTATCCATAGCCTCCAAAAGCTCAAGAAGGATTGCACGTTCTCGCTCTGCATTCACGCGCTCCTTATCCCTCTCGACCCGTCTTCGATAGTTATCGAAGTCTGCCAGCGTACGGAGATACAGCTCCTCCTTCTTGGATAACTCCTCCGTAAGCTCTTCTATCCTAACTTTATTCTCCATCTATTTCTCCTCAAATTCTGCATCGACAACATCGTCGTCTTCTCCTTCCAAAGGCGTTTCAGATCCCCCGGCAGTCTGTTCCTTTCCGCAAGCCGCTTCGGATAGAGAATATGAAGCCTGCTGAAGATCAGAAGATAGCGTTCTTATCCTTCCAATATCAGTATTCTCTTTTAAAGCTTGACGCAGATCTGTGACGAGTTGATCTATTCTTGCCTTTTCATGCACCGGTATCGACGATCCAAACTGAGAAAGCTGTTTTTCAACCTGATATGCAAGACTGTCGGCATTATTTATTACTTCAGCCTCTTCTCTCCTTTTTTTATCCTCTGCTGAATGTGTCTTTGCTTCATCCATCATCCGATCGAGCTCTTCCTTGGATAAGTTTGAGGATCCTGATATCGTTATCTTCTGCTCTTTACCGGTTACCTTCTCCTTTGCATTTACGTTCAATATCCCATTTGCATCTATATCGAAGGTCACCTCAATCTGGGGTGTACCTCTCGATGCAGGTGGAATCCCCTCAAGACGGAATTTTCCAAGTGAACGGTTGTCGCGTGCCATCTCTCGCTCTCCTTGAAGAACGTTGATATCTACCGCCGTCTGGCTATCCTCCGCAGTTGAGAATATCTCGCTTCTGCGTACTGGAATCGTCGTGTTTCTCTCGACAAGCTTCGTCGTAACTCCACCGAGCGTCTCGATGCCGAGGGATAGCGGCGTAACATCTAAAAGCACCACATCTTCAACCTCTCCAGCAAGAATACCTGCCTGTATTGCTGCCCCAACAGCCACAACTTCATCTGGGTTTATTCCCTGATTTGGCTCTTTTCCACCCATCAATCTGCGTACCATATCCTGTACTGCTGGCATTCTTGTAGAACCGCCAACAAGGATAATTTCATCGATATCCTTTTCAGTGAGTTTTGCGTCAGATAAAGCCTGTTTTACTGGTCCAACACATCGATCCAACAAATCTGAAATAAGATTTTCAAACTTAGCCCTCGTCAGTGTTTCTTCAAGATGTTTGGGTCCTTGGGCATCTGCGGTTATGAACGGAAGATTAATATTAGTCTCAAGGGCGCTCGAAAGCTCTATCTTCGCCTTCTCTGCAGCTTCTATGAGACGCTGTAGTGATTGTGGATCATCTCTCAGGTCTATCCCATATTTACTCTTGAATTCGTCCGCGAGCCAGTCAACGATCCTCTTATCGATGTCGTCTCCTCCAAGATGGGTGTCCCCGTTCGTGGATCTCACTTCAAAGACGCCTTCCCCAACTTCTAATATAGAGACATCGAAGGTACCACCACCGAAATCGAAGACTAAGACCGTTTCATTTCCCTTCTTATCAAGTCCATAAGCAAGAGAAGCCGCTGTTGGTTCGTTTATTATTCGAAGGACGTTTAATCCAGCAATCTTTCCTGCATCCTTAGTCGCCTGCCTCTGTGCATCGTTGAAATATGCAGGGACCGTTATAACAACATCTCTTATCTTCTCCCCCAGATATTTGGCGGCATCGTCCACAAGCTTCCTTAAGACCATCGAGGATATCTCCTCCGGTGCGTATTCTCTCTTCTTCGTCCTTATTCGCACATTGTCATCCGGACCCGGGAAGACCTTATATGTGACTAATTTCACCTCATTGGATACCTCGGAATACTTCCTGCCCATAAACCTCTTTATCGAATAGACGGTATTTTCTGGGTTTAAAACGGCCTGTCTTTTGGCAAGAGGACCAACAAGCCTTTCACCCGTCTTTTTGAATCCAACAACAGATGGCGTTGTCCTTCCACCCTCCGCATTAATGATTATTGTGGGTTTTCCTCCTTCCATTACAGCAACAGCCGAATTTGTCGTACCAAGATCTATACCAACACTTTTAGCCATTCAAAAACCTCCTTTTAAAAATTTAGAAGAATATTTTAAAAATTTAGGATTTTAAAAAAATTAAAAAAAGAAATGAAAATTAAACCGATCTGCTCGAACGAAGTTTGGCATGGTCACTTAATCTCTATCTTTTTGACTTCTTTTCCTTCGACTTTCGGTACCTCAATAGAAAGCACGCCGTCCTCGAACGTCGCGTTCACCTTCTCTGCATCTACCTCCGCTGGAAGCGGTATTGCCCTGTAGTATCTGCCATAAGTTCTCTCTCTTCTGAGATATCCTTCGCCCTTCTCTTCCTTCTCTTCCTTCCTCTCGGCACTGATTTCGAGCATATCACCCTTGACGTTAACCGAGATATCTTCCTTCTTTACACCGGGTATGTCCGCCCTGACCACGATATTACCTTCTTTCTCGGCCACATCCACGTATGGTGCCACCGTTCCACTCTCTCTCCCAGTTGTTTCAGGAAGCCTTCTACCAACGTACGGCACCTCCTCTAACATCCTATCCATCCAATCCCACATCCTTCTCATCTCTTCATGGGGGTCAAACCATCTACGTATTGCCATCTCTTAGCACCTCCTTATCAGAATGTTAGTGGTGATAGTATTTAAAGTTTTCTATGATCTTGAATAGTTTCAACTATAGAGTTATGCCGTATCCAAATATCCAAAAGACGAAGCGGAGGCACAACCCATCTATCCCGATGAGTTTATCTTTCTCCATATCGCATCCATCATAGCCTCAAATGTGTATGTTCTTGGGATCACATCTGCGTTCACCCCAAAATTTCCAAGCGCCCTCTCCGTCTCTCTTCCTATCACCGCGATCAACATCTCCCCTTTTTTTCCATCTTTCCTACATATCCTTCTTATCTCTTCATATACTTCCATCTCATTAGCAATCTCAAAGAGGTTATTCACGGTCATGCCACTTGTGAACGTGAGCACATCTATATTCCCATCTAATATCTTTTTTATCAGTTCTTTTGCCCGAACCAGCCAGAAACCGTCTGGAGAAACTCCCGTATATACATTCGCCTCGTGGACAAGAGCTCCCGCACGTTTGAGACTTTCATTCAATTTTACATTTCCGCGATCGCTTCTTATTATCTCCACATTTCTTCCATCCGTAAGAGGAGATAGGGTCTCTACAATACCAAGAGAGCTATATTCCTTTGGAATGATTTTAGTAGTTATTCCCTTTTCTTTCAGCGATTTATTCGTTTTTGGACCGATAGCAACGACGTTTGTGTGATTCAAAGCATTTATAAACGGTTCTTGAGACTGGACACGATCAAAAGCGTATCTTACACCGTTGGCACTTGTAAAGATGACGAAGTCTGCCTCTCCATTGAATAAACGATGGATGAATGAATCGAATCGAGGATCCTCCACAGGACGGAGCAATATCATCGGTGCAAAGAAGGTATCAAATCCATAAGATCTCGCGATCGTGATAGACTCCATATGATAGATCTCAGGTCTCGTTATCGCAACCTTCATCAAATTTACCTTTTTGGGGATTTGATATTAAACTTTTCTGCATTTTGGATGACCTAATCGAATGCTTTTTATAATACAATTTTAAACTTATTACGAAGGAAGCTGAAATCAAAACGATGAAGTGGTAGATATAAAGATGGCGAGGATCATAGCAATTTGGTCTTTAGAGGTTTGAGTATATTAATTTGTTACTTACCTTCACACACTCCATCTATAAGATTCTTTGACGTTATCTTTACATATCTATCCCGTCCACATCGGCTCAACGGAAAGTATGAAGGCATTGGGAGAAGATTTAAGTTGATAAAGCAAAAAGAAGTTGTGTGGAGATGATGAAGAAACTATCTTGGCAGTATCGCATCTCGATGAAGAGACCATCGAAGGAGGTTATTAATGTCTTTGAGATCATTTTTTGATCCGAAAAGTGTTGCCATCATTGGTGCTTCGGGAACACCGGGTAAGGGAGGATATGCGCTGATAGAAAATATGACGAAAACAGATTTTAAAAGGAAGGTATATCCTATAAACCCAAAAAGAAGAGAGATATTAGGACTGAAGACTTACCCAAAAATAAATAAACTTCCCGAGGTGGTAGATCTTGCCATCATCGTAATAAACAACGAAGCTGTTCCTCAAATGATAGACGAGTGTGGATCGTTCGGGATTAAAAACGTCATTATTGAATCAGGTGGCTTTGCAGAGGCTTCAGAGAGAGGAAAAGAACTTGAGAAGGATGTGCTGAGAAAGGCAAGAAAATTCGACATGAGGGTAATGGGTCCGAACAGTATCGGGATGATTGATACTTCAAGTGGTTTCTCCACCCCCTATGTTCCTATTGAAGCGGTAAAAAAGGGAAGAGTAGCATTTGTGGGACAGACTGGACTTTTGGAATCTGTATTCATTCCTCTTATTCAGAACATTGGCGTGAGCAAAGTTGTCTGCATGGGAAATAAGTGCGATGTGGATGAATGCGATGTATTAGAATACATTATAGACGATTCATCTACTGATATCATCGCCATGTATATCGAGGGGATAAGGGATGGGAGAAGATTTATAAAGATTATAGAGAGATCAGAGAAGGTATTAATTGTGTTAAAGGGGGGAAGAACAACCTATGGGGCGCGGGCTGTATCTTCTCATACTGGAACGATTTGCGGAGAGAACAGAGTTTACGACGCCCTATTTGAGCAATATAATATTATTCCAGTAAAAAGTTTTGAGGAGCTATTCGATCTTGTGAAGGTGTTTATATCTCAGCCTTTCCCCAATGGAAATTGTGTTGGGATAATAACCGTCACAGGAGCGGGCGGGGTGACGGCATCCGACTGTTGTGAGGATAATGGACTTGAGATAGCTTCTGTCTCATCCCGCACCCTTGAGAAGATACGGGAGGTTTACCCTACGTGGGCACCGGTAAAAAATCCTTTGGATGTTTGGTCTGCAATAGAAAAGACAGGATCAGAAGAGGTATATCGGAGGGCAACGGAGGAATTTTTGGCAGACGGTGGTGTTGACGCTGTAATCCCGGTTATCGGAGCAGTTTCGTGGATGGAGCTGGATATACGCCTATTTTTACACTTAAAGAAAAAATATCCTCAAAAGCCGATCATACTTGTAGGGCTTCTAGGGGAGCCTGATATACTTTTGAGATGGAAGAAGATTCTCGAGCCCGAAATACCAGTATTTCCCACCGCTGAAAGAGCAATAAAGGCGTTGGCTCTCCTTGAAAAATTTGGTAGGAAATCTATTCTAAAGAAGAATAAAATGCTGAGAAATCCCCATTGAATTTGAGGGGTCAGATAAAATGAATATCGCCTCAATGGAAAGTATGAATGCATTGGGGGAAGATTTAAGTCGATAAAGCAAAAAGAAGATATGTGTAGATGAGTCTTATAGAAAGATCGTACTGCAGTGATATAGTACTCTATGGTCTTTTAAAGATTTAATGTACATCTGTTATACTCACATTTTATATATTGTGAAAGTAAAAGAGAATCTTTCATCGACTTTTAATCTTGGAGGGATTTTATGAAAATGAGATTTGGTGAGAAGATATATACACCTGATGTAAGAATGCTCTACGATATGAAAGAGGTCGTCTTCGATGAAAAATGGTTTAAAAACGCCGATAATGTGCCTCTCTATTATATGTATAGAGATCTGGCGCTTAACGAAGAGGATAGGAGGGTGATTATTGAAAACGACCTTAGATACGACGTTACAGCAATCCCTCCGGGAATGCTTGGGAGAGAATATCTCAAAACCGCCGGGCATTATCACCCTTCGAGGTATACCGAGATATACGAGGTTTTGGCGGGAAGAGCCCACTATTTGCTTCAAAAGGGGCCTGAAAAGATCATGGATGTGGTCTTGGTAGAAGCAGAGAAAGGAGATAAGGTGATAATTCCTCCCAATTACGGGCACATCACGATAAATCCATTTGAGGAGGAGATCAAAATGGCAAATTGGGTTTCAAGAAGGTTTTCTTCCATCTATGAACCGATTAAGAAGATGAGGGGGGGAACTTACTACGAGACCAGCGACGGGTTGATAAGAAATAAAAATTATAAAAGTGTTCCAGGGGTTAGATGTGAAAAGGCAAGGGAGTATTCAGAATTGGGCATCTTCAAGAGTGAAGGGATGTATGATCTGATAAAATCTCCAGAAAAACTGAGATTTTTGAATTATCCGGAAGACTACAAGTGGTTTTGGCCACGAATCTTATGACAACTCTTTGGAATAGATCAAGGCATCTTTTTCGCCATAATATCTCGATTTTTTTCCGGCAAACGCATAGCCAAGCCCCTTGTAGAACTCTATGGCTTCCTTATTATCTTCTTTAACTTCGAGAGTGATCTTTCTAAAATCACTCTTCTCAAACGCCGCTTCCAGCGTTTTAAGAAGATTTTCCCCAACTCCTTTTTTTCTGAATTCCTCCTTTACGTATATGGCGCTCAAATGAGATCTAACATCACTTTTAACGCTTCCCGCCACAAATCCAATTATTTTTTCTCTGTTTTTATAGACATAGAAATATTGTCTAAATAGCATATAAAATTTTATCATATCATAACGACTATTGTTTGGTTCAAGTTTTTTCCACATCTTTGCCACCTCGGGAAGCTCCCGCATTAAAGCTCTTTTTATCCCCATGGTTATCAACCCAAACAAAATCTCGTGGTGATCGGTTTATAATATGAATATCCAAATTCTTCAGCGACGTGGAAAGCTATATCGACGATATTTATCACATTATCCATTATATTTCCATCGCTCGTGGCAATCATGTCATCCTTATGCCTTCTCACTTGACAATCAGCATCTTTTGACGTCAATGCGGAGCCATTCACCTCTTCAAAGATTTCCCTTGCCAGAGCGGAAAGTTTTCCACTCTCACTTATCTGGGCATCAAAGATGAAAATAACTTTTTTTGGAAGATATTTTGATAATAGGATTTTTATCTTCTCCAGCGATTCTTTTGTCTCCTTTTTTATCCTGTATCTATGAAAGATTGCCCTTATATCCTTTAAAACGCCGTCGTCACACAAAAAAACGGGATATCCAAGAATTAAACTTTCTACCGTTATTAGAACGTTGTACCCATCCATGACTACAGATTTTCCCTTTATAAGATCTATCGGAACCAATTTTTTCATCCTATCTTCTGAGAGTTTTTTTTCACATGCGATTCTGAAGAGAATGTTCCGATCCTCTTTTATTAGTCTGTAATGGTTCGAGACAAAATTTATGGCAGAATCCTTTGGATACCTTCTATCCAATAGAAATCTTACGTCTAAAAGTGGCATCTCAAGCGCCTTCAGTCTCTCTTCAAACTTCATTTAGTATCCATTTAAATTAAAATTTTTTATTTATAAATTTTGGGAATATCTGGTTAGAGATCTTTGATGGTGGAGACGAAGATATATATATTCCGTCTCTCCGATCTATGGGTTGGTGTATCAAATGTCTGAGAGGATTGGTAAGATAGAGAGGCCGTCGGTCGAGCAATTCAAAGGGAAGAGGAAGATATGCTTTGTTCCACTCATATATACGTGGAAAGATGCCCCAGAAGATTATAAAACCTTGGTTGAAGACTACTGGAAGGAAATAAGGGAACAGATAGCAAACATGAAAGAAAGAGTAGGAAAAATCGCCAAAATTTATCACGAAATGATCTTTCTATCTGGCGAGAATGGAATAAAAGACCTGGAGAAATTAAATAAAGATAGCTATGAAATTGTAAAGAGCGAATGCTCAAGTGGGGCTGAACTGGTGAGCACTGAGAAGAGGAAGGCGACAGAAGAATGTGCTGATTGGGAAAGATGCCTCGCAATCGGACTCAAGAGCGAGAGAGTGAGAACGAAGGTATCTAAGCTATATATGGATGCAAGCGAGGAGAGATATGGATATGTGGCCAAGCGGATAGACAAAACGCTCAAAGATGGAGAGAGCGGAATTCTGTTCTTCGGGGAGAATCATTGGATCGTATTTCCACAGGATATAGAAGTATTTAACGTCTATCCTCCATCGCTCGATGATCTTCACCGTTGGCCCAGCGATCAGTTGATGTGAGTGGTAGTTCACATTTGTAAGAGGTATTTATCCTCTTTTGAAGTCACCTTGCGATATCTTCTCCCTTATCCTTTCGTCGGAGAGCATCCTCTACAATACCAAGTCCACCACTTTGTCAACCTTCTCGAATCTTCCCCTACAGGTAGTGTGTATGCCTCGCTTATACTCAATGCGTGTTCTATACCCTCTAACTTTAAGATCGACGAGTCACCACTGTGCCTACGTCGTCGTCCTCGCCGATGCCCGTGCTAGCGGCGGCTCGCGCGAGACCGCGCAGGAGGGAGAGCAGGGAATCGCGCGCGGCGACCGCGTGCAGGCGATGCCGATCCGCATCCCTGTCGAGCGGTCGACCCGATCCGTCGAGCCCGCCCGCAGC
>CABGHG010000031.1 GCA_902158735.1 Candidatus Methanolliviera sp. GoM_oil | reverse complement strand
GTAAGGTGGAATTTTAACCCGTACCTTATCCTCTTTCTTTAGATCTGCATCGTATCTCATCTTTCTGAGCGATTCTATCACATTTGACTGCGTCAGGTCTTCGCCGATGAGGGATCTAAATTCTGATAGTTCTATATCCATCTCTTCATAAGATAGATCTGGAGATACAATTCTCTCTTTGGAACCTCTACCGATCCTTACAGAATATATCTCCCCTCCTCTCTCCGAAAGAGAAGACACTACGATGTTTAATGCCTTAAAAACTATTGGTTCTGTTCCGGTAACGTCGATAAATAGATCTTCGGTTTTTTCCGTCACCCTCGTCAATTCTGCGTTTATTATGGGTGGAAAGGAAACCACTCTATCCTTTGCATCGAAGATGATAGGATACAAATCAAAATCTTCGAGAATTTTTCTGTATTTGACACCTTTCGGGTGTCGTGTTAAGATCTCCTCCATCGTCATCTCTTCATCGAGATCGAGTGGTACAAAACTGAAATCTGGAGAGACCGCTGTATATGTGAAGGGAGGTTCTATCTTAGAAAGATCGTGAACTCCAATCGAGATTTTTCTTCTATCTCTTCCTAAACTTCCATGGAGGTGTTCCTGCAGATTCATCAGCGATTCTATTAAGGCACCGGAAAAGTTGATACCTTTCACGACCGCCGATGCAATATGAGGACGTATCGGGAGAACGGCGTCCTTTACGGTGAGATCTATCTTCGATTCCTTGACGCTGTAATATCTTGCCCCCTCCTCGATCGATAGAAACCCCCTCAAAGCCCTCGCAACACCCTCGACAGAGTATAAATCTGGTCTATTTGGAAAGAACTCCACATCGACATGATCTTCTTCCACCCTCTCTATGTCTGCCCCGATCATCGGTATCTTAGTTAGTACCTCCTCTTTTGAGACTCCCACCAGTTCCTCTAAATCTTCATATCCAAGCGATATCACAGGCATTTAAAACCCCTCAAATAGCGGACTCTTTCTCAACCAATCTATATCCGGGCGGTAGAGTTCCCTTAGATCTCTCAATCCAAGTTTTAACATCGCGAGCCTGCTCACCCCGAGCCCCCATGCAAGCACGGGATAATTTATTCCAAAAGGCTCAGTAACCTCCTTTCTGAAAACACCTGCTCCTCCGAGTTCAACCCATCCCAATCCATCCACATAGACATCAGGCTCTACAGATGGCTCGGTGTATGGGAAATATCCTGGTCTGAACCTGATCTCCTCAAAACCCATCTCCCTGTAAAACGCTTTTAAATATCCTAAAAGGTCTTTAAAAGAGACGCCTTTATCCATTATCACCCCTTCAAGCTGTTCGAACTCCGGAAGATGTGTCGCATCGATACTCTCCCTCCTATAGACCCTGCCAATACAGAAAGCTTTTACGGGTGGATCGGGATGTTCTGCTAAATATCTTATCGTCAAGGCAGTCGTGTGGGTTCTGAGAACGTTTCTCCTTGCAACCTCTTCGCTCCATTCACCACCCCAACCACTCGAATCGACCTTTCCCCCGTGTATGTGCATCTCTCTCACCTCTTTTACATATCTTTCCGGGAGCTTTGATTCTGAATTCAGATAAAACGTATCCTGCATATCTCTGGCGGGATGATCCTGTGGCTGGAAGAGGGCATCAAAATCCCAGAAGGATGATTGAATTATCTCTCCTTTTATCTCGACGAAACCCATTCTCAGCGATATATCCCTTATCTCTTCTATTATCCTCCTGTAAGGATGTTTCTTCGCCGGATATATCTCCTTGGACAAAACTTCTGCGTCATAACCCCTGAATCTTTTTCCGATCCAGCTCTTCTCGCGTATCATCTCCGGTGTTATCTTCGTTATCTCTTCGTAATCCTCAACTTTTATTCCCCTTGCAACCTCTTCTCCATCTTCCGCCAATTTTATCTTTATATACTTTTTATCATGGATGTTTAAGAGTTTTCTTCCCTTCAAAAGCTTTAACGTGCTCTTATCCAACATTGGGGGGTTTTTCCTTGGTTTATTTGTTAGTTCTTTAAGTATCTCTTCATCTCTTCCAATCGGGGCTTTTAACGCTATCACCAAAAAATCCTCGCCCCTCTTATCTGTTTTAACCCAATTCTTCCTCTTAAGCCATCCAAACCCTATATTGATGATCTCGGGAAACTCCTTTCTTAGATCTGAGAGATACACCTCACCCCCCTTTGATACCACAAAATCGTGAATATCTCTCTCAGGAAGACCTTCTCTGGCATACCTCTCGCCCTCCTCTGTGAGTTCATATTCTTCCTCTAATCTTTCATCTATATCGACCAAATTTTTCTCTTGCAAGAAGTATGCCGCCTGCATCAGGGCTTCCACCTTTATTCCAACCTTCTTTGCAAGATATTCGGGAATCTTCTTCCCAGAATTTTCTCCGGAATTTTCCCCGGAACGAAGAGCCTTCAACGTCTTCGCCTCGTTTAAAGTCAGATTTTTCATGCTTATGCCTCCAAATACTCATCGATCCTATCTGCCGCCTCTTCTCTCTTCTCTTGATGGTCTATCAGGAATTCTTCGATCAGATCTGCTGCCAACGCCTTACATTCTCCACAAACCCTTTCTCCCTCCTTGCACTCTTCTCTTATCCTATCTATCTCCTCATCATCTTCGATCAAATGGAATGAGAAGAGCTCGAAGACTGCACACTTCTCCGGATCCCCCCCCTTCTCTCTCTGTTCATTCATCGTAACTCTCCCGCCGGTCTTTGCTCTTTTGACCTTTTTGGCGGCGTCTTCTGGTTTCTCTGTGAGAGAGATATAACTCTCCGGCTTGCTGCTCGACATCTTTCCTCCCATCAATCCAGAGGTGAATCTGTGGTATATAGAAGATGGAAGATGAAAACCGTAGAAACCTTCTTCTACCTCAGTCTTTCGCACGAGTTCTCCTACAAATTTCAGATTTTGATCATATTCAAGGTTGAAGACATCTATATGTCCCTTATATTTCTTTACCGTTCCATATTCTTTAATCTTATCAAATAACTTATAGGTGAGTTTTTCACTCGCCGATTTACTCCTTATACTTATATAATCCCCTCTTTGTTCCACACGGAACTTTCTGAATTTGCTCGCGATATCCCTCGTCAATCTGATATGTGGATCCTGATCAAATCCAACGGGTACCACAACAGGTTTTGGTCCTCCAAACTCCTTCAACTGTGGATATAGAATGTCCGCCGATTGTGTGAGAGCACTGATGGCATGTGAAACGGAGGTTTCACCAGAAAAACCGTATATTGCACCAAGAGTGGAAAAATTGGAGACTAATCCTGCCTCAAACATCAGATCTCTCAACTCAAAATTCTTGGACTGGAAGTATATATGGGCTTTCTCTGGATCTAACCCGAGTGCGATCAGACTCGTGATGTATCCTTCTATGCCAAACTGCCTACACTTCTCGAAAGAGATTCCCCTGACCGCATGCGCTTCCATATCAGCAATCGCAACAAATGCTTCCCCCCCCATCTGTTGGTGCCATATTATCTCCTCCATCACCATCTTGTTTCCGATGTGAGCTTCACCGGAGGGCATGAAACCACTCATAACTGCAAAATCTTCTCTCCTCTCGATCGCGTCAACGATTCTATCGTAGTCTCTGTGACCACTTATCATCCCCCTCCGAAGAAGCCTGTGTTTTATCGGCAGTCTCTCCACCAGTGGTTTTATCTCTTCTATTCCAAATCCTTCAAAGAGCTTCTTGGTCTCGATCACCTTCGATGCCCATGGATCTATCTTATCCTCATTCATCTCTTGTCTTCTCTTGGTGGTCTGTTTGCCTTTCCTTTATATATAACTGCTCAAAGATAGTATCTTGAGGACGGTATCAAATCAGCCCACCTTTGCCCCAAATCTAATTCAACTCCTCCGAAAAAAATATTGATAGTTTTTACGTTATGATTCTAACTTAAAAATCTCTATTCAACATAGCATCTTGATCGACAATTTTAAATATTAGAAATAATATGCAATAATACACAGAGGAGATAGATAAAAATGAAGTATGGAGATAAAGTTGGTTTATATAACGACGCTTCTCAGTGTATAGCAGAGGACGTGCCGATAGAGGCGCTTTCACCGTTTTACAACCCATATATGAAAGATGTTCTGGATCTGTTCAAAAGAACAGCTTTTGTCAACCTGTCTAAGTTGCAGAGTTGTCTGAAGGAGGGAAAAGCAGGATGGGAGACGGTAATAGGGCAGGACGAATGTAAGATGCCCTGGTATGGTAGAGATCTTCCCATCGTAGAACATGCGGAGGAGATCGCCGATAGAATAAGAGATAAAATAGGGAAATTTGGAGATGGGGAAGATTCTGTGGTAGTAATGGCAGATACCATCATCGTCAAAATACCAAGAGAGGTGATGGGGATATTTGCCAGCAGGGATCCGGTCTATACATGGACGATGGTTGCACTATGCCAGGCGATCGCGGAGATATTTAAGATAGATCCAAATACAGACCTGGATGGGTGCAATATGTTGAAAGCCGTTGTTTTTGGAAGATATCCCCAGTCTATCACGTTTTCACCGGGAGCGCCGGTATCGGGGTTCTTGAAGCCATCGAATGTGGTCGATGGTTTAGGGGCCGAATACAGCGGAATAACCGTTAATCACATCGTGGCGATGGTTAACAAGCGAACGATGGACGGGCTCGCGTTGGCAAGCATCTTAGAAGAGGCGGCACAGTGGGAGATGGGTAACGCAGTGGGTTGGTATGAGAGATATAATCTGCTTGGGTATGCATATGAAGGTTTTAATGCCAATAATTTGGTTTTAGACCTTGTTAAGGAGAACAGGGCGGGAATGATAATGGACGTTGTACATTCTACGGTAAGAAGAGCTATTGAAGATAAGGTTATAAAGGTTAAGAAAAAATTCGCTTCTGGATATAAAATGTATGCGACCGATAATTATCCACTCTGGAACGCATACGAATTGGCTGGAACCACGGCCGCCGTGATCGTCAATTGTGGGGCGATGAGAGCTGGACAGGCGGCCCCTTCTGTACTAGCATATATAAATGATGGATTCACGATTGAGACGGGTGGACTACCAGATCCTGATGGGGGAAGGATGGAGGGGGTAGGTATAGGTTTCGCTTTTTATACGCACTCTATCTACGGTGGGGCTGGTCCCGGGGCGTATACCTTCGATCACGTTATTTTGAGGGGGTCTGGCTTCATACAACCGCCTATCGTGGCAGGTATGTGTCTTGATTCTGGGACGCAGTTGTTCTCGCCGGAGATGACGTCTTCCGCGTTTTTCAAGTTGAGAGATATGTTTCCTTTGCTACAAAATCCTCTAGAAAAAGTAGCTGAGGCGGCAGAACAAATAAAAGGAGAGATAAAGAAGGGATGAAAATGGCTGAAAAAACTAAATCTGAATATGTGCCGAATATCTATCCAGGTAAAGATACCGTATCGGCGAGAAGAAAGAAACTCTGGGATAAAAGTAGGCCCTTATTGAAGTATAGGTCTATAGCAGAAGATGATATAACGCAGCTTTTGTCTCACAGGGCCGTTAGATCTGCATATGTAAGCGTACATCCTCCCCTTGAAGAATTGATTGAACCTTATGATCCGATCAAGCATATCGTCGTTCCAACGCCGGGGACGAGGGCGGGGGATAGGATTAGGTTCATTCAAATGTCCGATAGTTTTCATCTTCCCAGTATAGCCCCGTTTGGTAGGCAGAGACTCTATTTCAGCAGGTTTAGAGGAATAGATACCGTTGTTTATAGTGGGAGGGAGATATTGGAGATGAGGGAGAGGGATTTAGAGAAGGCGACAAAAATGCTTCTCGAAACGGAGATATTTAACCCGGGTAGGAGTGCTCTAAAGGGAATAACGGTCCACGGACACTCCTTGAGACTTGATGAGAACGGGCTGATGTTCGATGCGAGGAGGAGATACATATATGACAAGGACAGTGGAGAGGTCGTATATATCAAGGACCAGATGGGTAACGTTTTGGATGTGCCTGTCCCGGTAGGACCTCCACTATCAGAGGAAGATTGTAAGAAGTTATGTCTAACGTATAGTTGGGATACTCAGCCATACAAAGCTAGAACTGAGCTCTTCGAGATGATGTCGCGATCCACAAAGATGAGGGTCATGGCGGGTTTCAATCCCGAGATGATCAATGAAAGTATGTGAGGCGTATGTCCATGGGTGAAGAATTGAGTGAAGAGGAGAGAATAAAGAGGTTCGTGGAGGAAAGGAAGAAGAAAGCAGGGGAGGAGAGAACAAAGGAAAGCGGGATGTCTGCTAGAGAGAGAGATTATACGCGGGAACTCTACAGGGCGTCCCAGAAATTTATTGACATCGAGAAAGGGAGAGATATCTACCAGACGATGAAGGAGATATGGGGGGCCGAACCATTATACGAAGTAGACGAGAAGATGTACCACAGAGGTGGTTACAGACAGTCGATTAGAAAAAAGGAATTTATCGATGCTGGAAAGCAGATAGCGATAAAGAGGGGTTTACCATCATATAGCAGGGCTGTCGGTCTGCCGGTCGGCCAAAGGATGTTAGAACCTATGCCTGTAGGGAAATGGGGGATAACAATTGAGCAGGATGACAGCCACCACATGAATAATACCGCCATTCAGCAGCTAAACGATGATATCAAGAGAACCGTCATCATGAATCTCGATCTGGCACACAGGATGCTACAGGTGCGAGTTGGAAAGGAGGTGACTCCAGAGACGTTGAATTTCTACATGGAAACCCTGCAACACACGATGGGGGCAGGTGCGGTGGCGCAGGAGCACATGAACGAGGTGAACCCATACCTGGTCAAAGATGCCTGGGCAAAGATCATCACAGGAAGCGATGAGATCATGGACGGGCTAGATCAGAGATACTACATCCACATCGATGAGCTCTTCCACCCGGACAGGGCAAAGGCGCTGAAGGAGGCGATAGGTGATAGTATATGGGTGGTCTTCAGAGTTCCGACGTTGGCGATGCGGATGGGGGATGGAGAATGTACTGGAAGATGGGCCGCGATGCAGAATACGATGGCGTTCATCTCGGCATATCAGCTCTCGGGAGAGCATGTGATCTCAGATCTGGCATATGCGTTCAAACACGCCCGGGTCATACATATGGGTGATAAGCTGTGGGGCAGCAGGGTGAGAGGGAGAAACGAGATAGGTGGTATTCCGGACGGTTTCATACCAGATATAATACAATGTGAGAGAGATCTACCTCTGATGCCTTATGTGGAGTATATGACTCAAGATGATGCAGCGGCAAGTAAAGCTATGACTAGAATGTCCGAAGGAATTGGTGGGATAGCTGCCATGCTCGATAACACGTTGTGGTTAGGGTTCTACATGAGCGGGGGGATTGGATTCTCAAATACCGTGGCTACATCTGCTCTTTCTGGAGGAGCTAATGAGGATGTCCTTAGTGAGTTCTCGAATTTGGGAGCTAAATATCTCAGAGGTAAGCTGATACCGGCAAAATGGGACATAATGAAAGTTATGCTCAATATGGTGGCGACCTATGTGATAGAGACGTATGAGAAGTTTCCGACGCTTGCAGAGCTCCATTGGGGTGGTGCCCACAAGACTTCGATCATGGGAACCGTCGGAGCTGGAGTGTCTGCGATGCTCACTGGCAGCTCCACGATGGGTCTATGGGCGGGAAACTATACGATAGCATCCGCGATGAAGGAGGGATGGCTCAGAACAGGATGGGCCGGGCAGGAGATCCAAGACCACATGGGCATGCCATACCTCTGCAGTTTTAGACCCGAAGAGGGTAACTTAACGGAGATGCATGGAGAGAACTATCCGATGCACTCCTTCAGCGCGGGACACGGTAATCAGCGAGCCGCGGCAAATTATGGGGCAATGATGGGAAGAGGATCGGCCTGGTGCCTAAGCCCTGTAGTGAAGGTGGCATTCGCAGATCCTCATCTGGCGTTTGACTTTAGGCGGCCGAGATACTGCATCGCAAAAGCAGGAATAAAGGAGTTCATGCCGGATGGAGAGAGGACGGCGATTACGCCGGCATGTGATATACTGGATAGGGGGATACTCAAAGATACGATGAAAGAAATCCCGTTTTAATCCCTCTTCTTTTATTTTCTTCTTTTTTATTTTATTGGAATGATATATAGCATATAAGGTCATCCAAAAAATAAATATCTCTATGCATAGAAAAATTTATTATGCATAGAAAAATTTATATAATAGATAATACTACTACTAAAATATGGCAGAAGAAAGAAAGGAAGATTGGTGGAAGGATAAGGCGTGGATAACGCAATACCTTTTCAAAGGAGAGGAGCCCACGGCATTTGATTTACTGGGAGCATTTGTATGTAATATAGTAATGGGATCTCCAGAGGCGATACTTATAGCAGGTAATATGCCCCCGCGGTTAATCCACTTCGTCGTAAACCATCCGAAGCGTGGAAGTGAAAGTATTGTGCTGATGATGACCCCGGTGGCGGTATTTGAGGGGGAGCCAGAAGAAGAGCCGGACCTAGGCTTGGAGATCGATTATTACAAATTTGCTGCAATGCTCGGTGGAAAAGAGGATGTCATGGATATGGTATGGAGTGGGGAGGTGACCATGTCTGGAAATACTGTGGTGGGAATGGATCTTAAAGATCTTCTCGATGCGAGCATAGGAAAAGAGATAATAGAGAGGCCCGCTGCGTGGACCATAGGCGTTCCTTAATTTTAACGCGAGAGTTTTGCAAGAACCTCCAAAGACAGCAAAAATGTGCCGCCTAACTATGTGAATCTGGGAGAGAAATGAAGAAAGCCCTTTATAAAAAAGCCGAGAGGGATGTTAGAGAATTTTTGGATGAAAATAAGGAATACGTCTATAAAGAGTGGTTGGAATGCCTCATAGATGCTGAAAAAGCATTAAAGGAGATAATTCCAGAAGATATAAGAACAGGTCTGCCTTTTTCATTTCTTTATTGGGTAGGAGAACAATCTGGAAGACGGGTATGCCAGTGGTTCCTCGATAGTCAGTGGTTCCTCGATAGTTTTGAGATGGAGACAAAAAGTATGAGAGAGAGAGCATATCACACAGATGCTCTTTTTTCTATATTGGGAATAGGCGAAATTTCTTTTTTCAAGAAGGGCGATGAAAGAATATTGAGGTTTGAGGGTGGTACATATTTTGCCAAAAGAGAGGGTAATGTTGGTAGAAATGTATGTCACTATGTGGCAGGTTTTATTGCTGGTGCAACAGGTTGTCTTGTTAGACGGAAATTTATCTCGGAAAAAGGATTTATGAAAAGAGAGTACGTGGTAGAGGAGATTGCGTGTGTTTCCAACGGAAGCGAAAACTGTGATTTTCTAGTAAAGATTAAAGGAGATTAAATAAATATGACATGAGTGGTGTCCCACGATGAATATTGCGATCGATTCGGACGACGAAGAGGGGAAGGTGATTACGCGGATGACGATCATTGATATCGTTCAAGATCTGAATCTTACCAATGTGATCGATGATGTGAATGTTTTTGTGCGTCCAAAAGAACCTGTATTTATCGTATCACTCTCCCCAAAGATGGGCGCATATGAACAAAAAAACGTTAGGAGGAATATCACCGATTGTCTTTTAAGAGTTATACCGGAGGGATTCCGCGTGAGGAAGCAAATCGTTGATAATAATACCTTGGCGATCATCGCATCAGAAGATCCAGTTAAGGAGGGATGGGTAAAAAAAGCTGTAAAGATGATGAAAGGGACCCAAAATTAAGGTATTTCTTAAACATCTTCAACCAAATACACGATATCTCCAACATTTCTCTTTTTTAAGGATTCACGTCCCCTTTTCACTTTTCCAATGATGTTAGTCGCCATGAGGTGCTCTCCTGTGGGTCCATATGTGTCACTTGCCGTAAATCTCACCCCTATCACCCCACTATCTCTCCTCTTAGAATTGGTGACTCCAATGATACCGCCCTCAATCTTCGATTGAATTTTCTCGAATGGAAGAGGTGTCCTCTTGATGATGGGACTGTAAAGTATCATTCTATCCCTATTGATCGCGGATACCACGAGTTTACCAACGCCCGAAGTCATATCTGCTGCCCTCCTAAAATAGGATGCGCTCATGGGGGCGTCTTTGTCCCATATCTCTATATAACAGATGTCCGTAGGATCCATGGCCAACGTAACAACAGATCCTAAAGATTTTACCTCCATTGTTAATTTTGGTCTTTGTTCAACAATTATTGCATCGTCATCTTCATCTTCAACGATGATATGTCTGATCCCTTGTAATGTAAGGTAATCTATAGCCTCTTTATTCGTTTTTCCCACCACGCTGAGACTCTTTACGTCTCCTTTTATCAAAATTTTATCTCCAATATCTGCATTTTCTGCCAGTTCTATACCATTGACCACTTTTCCGACGACGCTGTGGGATTTGGCGGGAAGGGCATCCTCTGTATATATGTATACCGCCCCAGCCCTACTTCCGTCGTTCCTAACGGTGATAGCACCTTTAGTTCTATAAACCGTATTTTCTTCCTTCATATCTCTTCTCGATCTTTCATTGGAGATGAACGTGTAGGCGTTATGCTTTACCTCAAATGTATCCCCAATTGACAAGAAGTGCTCAACACAATTTGGAGCCCCTTGAAAGAGATTCGTGGATATGTGTGTTACAATACATTCATTATCTTTCACTGGAACTTTTTTTGCCTCTTCGGGCATTAGAAGCGTGGTCTCCTCCTGTATCGATCCGATCGGATATATGGATAAAATTGAATCTTCCTCTCCCAATTTGCCGGCAAACTCATGCAATCCAAATGTCCCAATCCGCTCATACTTTTCTGGCGCACCGTAGATACCCTCGTGTTCCATCCTGCTTATGCAGAGATATGCGTTTCTCGCATCGAAACCACCAAAACTCAAAAATAGATCTCCCCTCTCATATTTGCACATACCCCTTCTTGCTTTGAGCTTTAAAGAGGAAAGATCCATCGGGCCAAACGTGATGACACCTTTTGATCTCCACCCACAACTCACCCGAATATCCTTATAAAACTTCATCCACATGGGAAGAAAATATTCGTCTATGGTTATGGGGAATTTTCCCGCCGATGTTTCCAATAAGAACTCCCTCGTCTCTATCTCTTCCTTTATCACAACAGCAATTACGCAATCTTCACGATATGGCTCCTCTGACATGATTATGGCATCAAAGATCGATGGTGCTTCGTTTATCTCCATCTCTCTTTTATTTATCTTTATCTTCATAGCAGCGGGTAAGGGGATGCGTGAGGCACCTCTAATATACGTCCCCTTTTGGACATAACTTCTCTCTGTGCATCCATTACTTCCTCTCCAAATTTCGTCAGGGCATAGACAGGAATCGTTCTTCCATACACTCTCGCCTTATCCCCAATACATTCCCTGACCACCTTAGACGCGCAACTGGTAACGATATCCGCCTTTTTGATGAACGGCAAAAGTTCCTCTCCAACGCCCGTTGTATGAACGGCGATTTTAAGCGCTTTTTTAGCATATCTCCTCTCAAGTTCCTCTATATCCACTATGGATCGCGAGCATTCCCCCGCAATTGTGACCCCAACCTTTTCATAACCCATCTCAAAAGCTTTTTTGGTTCCTTCTACCTGATCTATCTTCGCATCTTTTGTCAGAAGAACCGCACCTTTTTCCTCAAGTTTTTCTATGATCTCTGATATCGGAGAGGTCTTTAGTAAAGCACTCATCACCATTCCGATTCCCTGCACATCTTCAGATTTATCCGTTATTACGGTTCCTGCCCCATCACAGACGACAACGCAACAATCTATCATCTCCCTATTCAAAGCAGTCGCCAGCGATTCTGATGCACCTAATCCAATTGCAAAGATGTCACTTTCAATTATTCTCTCGGGGGTGCAGAGACCAAAGGTCTTTATCCTGAACTCCATCGACTTCCTTATGGACTCTTTACCCATCTTGTTCTTCCAGATGGCATAGTGAATCGGACAAAATTTGACCGGTGGATCGGCTACCGTGATAACCTTGCCATCCCTCACGATCACCTCCGATTTCCCTGCCTCCCAGACATGCATATCTCCCATCGATACTTTTTTATGTTACATGATATTTAAATATTATCTATGACAATCGTGAAATTAGAAGAGATGGCAAAAAAGATGATCGAGAGAATCGATGCAGGCGAAATGAGTATAGAAGATGTCAAAGCGGTATTGGATGGTATGAAGGAGGCAGATGTAACGGATTATATCAAACTTCTTAACAATATTCCGGATCTTTTCCTTAAAGTGTTACCTATGGGCGCTTCTCTCGATCTAAAGCGTTTCATCCCTCTAATAAAAGAAGCATTTCCCATGCTATTAAAGAAAATAGAGGAATACGGTATAGAAAAGTTTGTAAATGAACTCTCAAAGCCTGAGGTCGTCATCTTCCCTGGAATGTTGGTGGCCGCAGGAAGGTTCCTTGAAAAGATGGGCGTAGAAAAGGTTAACGCGCACGGAGAGGAAGTTAAAGATATGCTATCGGTGGTGCTCCCCTTATTTGATAAAATGCTCATGCCAATCGCCGATAGAAGTGACGAACTGAAAAAAGCATTTGATTGCATAGAATTTGCCATATCTGTGAATTTTCACGCACGTGAACTGGGTTTTATCTTCAACGTAACATGTGATAGGAAGTCTGGCAAGGGTGTAATAGAGAGCTTTAAAATGGAGGAGAACCCAAAAGCTGATTTAAACTGGATGATCTCGACAAAGGGTCTAGTATTCTTCTTTAATTTTATAAGAACTGCAGGAGATCTACAAGATTTTTTTGATATGACGAAATCCGGAGAGATAGAAATAGTAGAAGAAGATCTGCCAGGGGCCGGATTGATCCCCTGGCTCCTAGAGGTCTCCGATATATGCAAAAAAATAGATAATGCCTATCCTCAAAGCTGATCGAGGATAGGACTGACCATTTTTTTTAAGAACTATTTTTGACCAATTTTTTTAAGAAGCATCTTTGCCAAATCGAAGAGTTCATCGCTGAACTCATCAGGGGATATTGACGGTATCGATTGTTGCATCTCTATCAGCATCTTGGCCGGTTTTGCCTGCTTCATCATCATCTTCAAATCCCCTTTTAAAGTCATCGTCCCTTTCATAAGAGCTTTTACAATCTTCAATTTTCCGCTGGCTACCTCCATCCATTGATCGTATGCGCCGGTAATTATATAATCAGCCTCATTGGCATCCTTCTCAGTGACCATTTGCAATGAGTTGTGACGAATTTTTCCATGTTCCAAACCCATATACATATACAGATCTGGCAATCCCAAAGGTTCATACGGGAGAATGTGTAAGGCAATATCCCCCTCCCAGTCCTTTGCAGCTTTCCTATAACCCTCGGCCAACTCTCCCTCATTAATCGCCTTTTCAAATTTATAAGTCCATCCTGGAAGACCTAGGACAACTTTTGGGAGTTTGGACCTCTCTTCACCAATCTTGGCATATAATTCTCCAAGTTTATCCCCTGTTGGGATCTCATATTCATCCTCCCCCCATTTTATGACTCCATCCTTTATCTCAATATCTTCAAGCACCTCACTCAATACCTCAGCAAGCACTTTTGTAGTCTCAGGATTCATATCCATTATATCCGCCAGATCTATCCTCCCAAAAAACTCCATTAACCCCTTCCACTCTTCTGATCCAACTTTATACATTTTTATTCCTCCTATTCATCAAATAAAGCTCCCGGGTTCATTATATTGTTTGGATCTATC